>NZ_JAAGOG010000365.1:0-3753 GCF_010747425.1 Nostoc sp. UIC 10630 | reverse complement strand
GCCACTTGCAGGCGAGGTTTTTACCTTTCCCCCAACCCCAGTCCCCCTTCCCCTTCTTATAAACTCACCAGTTCACTGAACTATTGAAGCTAAAATAGAGATTCATTAAACTAAACTTGGCAACCTCTAACTAGAAAGCCTTACTTTCTAGCAAGAGGCTTGCTTTTTCTTCAGAGTTGAGCCTAAACCAAAGACCCCAAATGCCAGGAAACCCAGCAGAGAAGCAGGTTCAGGAACTTTGGATACCTGAATAGAACCAGAATTTTCATCTAGTGTTATTGAGGCTCCCTGTTGATTGACATCCTGACGTAATGCCAAAGATTCGCCAACCGTTCCCTGAAAGAAGTATTCTCCGATGACACCCGTTCCTCCTCCTATATTCAAGGGACCAAACAATTTCTGGGTGGCAGTATCAAAGTTGAAACTGAAGAAATCAGATTGTGATACCCCAGAAGTAACGGTGTTATAAGTTCCCAGAGGATTATTAGATGGGTCTAAGAAAGAGACATTCAAGGATTGTAAAAAGTTGGTGGCTCCACTGCCACTTTCTGAAATAATTGTCGGTGTTGTAGTCTCGTCGTAGCTGAATGAACCGACTGCGGAATAACCAGTATCTCCTAGCCAGTTAAAGTTAAAATCAATAGCTTGAGCAGGGTTGTTAGCACCAGCAGCGATCGCAGCACTAAGTACAGCACTGGTTGCTGTGGTAGCAGCGATTTTGGCAAAAATGTTTCTCACTGTTATATCTCCAAGATTTATTGACATGATGCAAATATCAGTGCATCAAACAACACTAACTTTACGATAGAAATAAATATAAGTAAATACTACATGGGAGGTTGAGGTAAATATAACAACCAGATGAAGAAAAACACTTATTTTTTAAAGTTTTCGAGAAGATATCAAGTCTATTTAACAAACCTAAGCTCAAATTTATCTATTTTGATGTATGTAGCAAGGGTTATTACCTAAAAATCACGAGCGATCGCCTGAGAATAACTGATAAAGTTGAGCTACGCAAAGTTGAAAACAGTGACCTATGCCTGCGTTTCTATTAGAAGTTGGTACAGAAGAATTACCTGCAAGCTTTCTCAGTGATGCCTTAATACAGTGGCGAGAACGCATTCCCCAAAGTTTGGAAGCAAACAGCCTTCAGGGTGAAAGTGTCCAAGTGTACGGTACTCCCCGGCGTTTAGCGGTATTGATTAAAGGTCTACCATTCCAGCAAGCAGACCGAGAAGAAGAAATTAAAGGGCCTCCCGCCCAAGCTGCCTTTAAAGATGGTCAGCCAACAGCAGCAGCATTAGGCTTTGCCAAAAAGCAAGGTGTGGAACTAGATGCACTCTTCCTTCGCCCCACTGACAAAGGGGAATTTGTCTTTGTGCAAAAAAGAATTCCTGGCCGTCCTGTGGCGGAAATTTTGACAGAACTTGTTCAAGAGTGGATTTGGGGTTTAGAAGGTAAGCGGTTAATGCGTTGGGGAGATGGGGATGGGAGGTTTTCTCGACCAATTCGCTGGCTGGTAGCTTTGTTAGATGAGACGGTGCTACCGTTGGAATTGGTGAATGGTTCTAAAACGATTCAGAGCGATCGCATTTCTCAAGGTCATCGCGTCTTACATCCTGAACCTGTGACAATCGCCCAAGCGACTGATTATGTTACCGCCCTCAAGTCTGCTTATGTCACCGTTGACCCCGAAGAACGGGAAAACCTAATCAAAGAGCAAGTCAAGGCAGTAGCAGAAAGTTTAAGCGGGTATACAGTCATTTACCCCGATTTGTTAGCGGAAGTAACCAACCTTGTAGAATATCCTTCTACAGTTGTTGGTAAATTTGAACCAGAATTTTTGGAATTACCAACTGAAGTAATTACTGAAGTCATGGTAACTCATCAACGTTATTTCCCTGTATTCAAACCAGGTAGTTCTGAGCAAGAATTATTACCCAATTTCATCACCATTTCTAACGGCGATCCCAAAAAATCAGATATTATTGCCGTCGGAAATGAAAGGGTAATTCGTGCCAGATTAGCTGATGGCAGATTTTTCTACGAAGCTGATTTAACTAAACCTTTAGAAAGCTTTTTACCTCAGTTAGAAAAAGTCACCTTCCAAGAAGAATTGGGTTCGGTGCGTACCAAGATAGATAGAGTAGTCAAGATTGCCGAGCAAATTACCACCCAATTAAAATTAGCTGAAAATCAAAGCCAAAAAATCCAACGTGCTGCTTTATTGTGTAAAGCAGATTTGGTAACTCAAATGGTTTATGAATTCCCGGAATTGCAAGGCATTATGGGAGAAAAATATGCCTTAGCTAGTGGTGAAGATGCCGAAGTCGCAAAGGCAATTTATCAACATTATTTGCCAACGGGAGCCGGTGACAATTTACCCGAAACACTCACAGGTCAAATTGTCGGTTTGGCTGATAGATTAGATACCTTGGTAAGTATCTTTGGTTTAGGTTTAATTCCCTCTGGTTCCTCCGATCCCTTCGCTTTGCGTCGGGCTGCAAATGCTGTAGTTAAAATTACTTGGTTTTACAATTTGCCAATAAATTTAGATAGTTTATTGGCACAAATAGCAACAGATTTTGCCGCGAAATATCAAAAAGATCGGGCATCATTAACCACAGCATTACAAGAGTTTTTCTTACAACGTATCCGCACCTTATTGCAAGAAGAAAAGCAGATTGATTACGATTTAGTAAATGCAGTTTTGGGAGAAAATGACCCAGAATACACAGAACGGACGTTAAAGGATTTATTGGATGTCCGCGATCGCGCCTTGTACTTACAACAAATCCGTAACGACAGTACCCTAGATAACATCTACGAAACCGTTAACCGTTCCACACGATTAGCCGCCCAAGGTGATTTGGATACAAAACAGCTAGAACCGACAACCGTAGTTCGTCCAGAATTATTCCAAAAGCCCTCTGAAACAGCTTTGTATAATGCTTTGATCGAATCAGTACCGCAAACTCAAACAGCACAGCAGACACGAAATTATCAACTGTTAGTAGCAGCACTAGGAAAAATTGCTCCGACAGTTAGTAGCTTCTTTGATGGGCCAGATAGCGTTTTAGTTATGGACTCCGATCCAGAAATTAAGCGTAATCGATTACACCTACTGGGATTGGTTCGCAATCATGCTCGTGTTTTAGCTGACTTTGGTGCGATCGTCAAAAATCTGTAGCGTAAGTCAACAAAAAGTTGTGTAATTTTTGCCAATAGACGCTACTATAGGGAGTGCTTAACCAGGGACACTCTGCTGCAATCTATGTCCAAAGCTCATGTTATTGGATTGGGAAAGTCCGGTGTTGCTGCGGCGAGATTGTTGAAACGGGAAGGTTGGGAGGTAGAGCTGAGTGATGGCAACACCTCCAAAACCCTCCTAGAACAACAACAAGAACTCGCTGCCGAGCAAATAACCGTTAAACTAGGCCAATCCCTAGAATTGAATGGTGATAATTTACCCCAATTAATAGTTGTGAGTCCTGGCGTGCCTTGGGATATTCCCGTATTAATTAAGGCACGCCAATTAGATATTGAAACCATTGGGGAAATGGAACTCGCTTGGCGAAATTTGCGATCGCTACCTTGGGTAGGAATTACAGGTACTAACGGTAAAACTACTACCACAGCTTTAATTGCTGCCATTTTTCAAGCAGCAGAATTAGACGCGCCCGCCTGCGGTAATATTGGCTACGCCGCTTGTGAAGTTGCCTTATCTTGGAGGGGGAGAGGGGCAGGGGG
>NZ_JAAGOG010000454.1:0-1077 GCF_010747425.1 Nostoc sp. UIC 10630 | reverse complement strand
GTTTTCTTTTCTTGCAACTTCGAGTTCATCTTGGCGAGATGCACAGATGTTCCAAGCGGCGGCAGCAGATGCAAGTTTTTCTGACTCTGGGATAGAAGCGTAAAATGCTTCAGATGCATCATTTGCCAAGGCAAAGAGTAGTTTAGTTTGGCTTCTAGTAAGTTCTGGTTTTAGTTCTAGGAGTTTAGCTCCTTGTATAGTCATCCCCGCCTTGAGGTTGTGGTCAGTCACCGATTGTTGGCTAACTGTCCCCAGGTTGCGGTAAGCGGGTTTTCCATCTGACCCAACCTCGCCATCTATCTGTGCAACTGCTAATAATTTATGGGGGCGTTCACTGTTTGTGAATTTAATCTCATCTAGGCGAATATTAAGTGTCTGGGCTTTCCAGATTAAGGGATGCCCGTAACGGGTGAGATTGGTAATTTCGAGTTGCGTTCCTGAATCCGTTTGAACAACTGCGCTAGGGCCAGACTCTGTTTCTCGCCGCCTTGAGGCACGAACCGCAGCGTTGAATTTCAGATCAAACTCGTACTTGGCGGCGATCGCTGCAAATTTCTGCTGTGGTGAAAATTCTACTCCTTTGAATAAGTCTTTAAACTGGACTATGGGACGCGATTCTAACTGTGATTCTTGGAAATATTTATTAGTTTGGCTAATCAATAATTCTACTGGTGAGTAGCCCTTTGGTGTTATCCCCGTGTTTAAATAAACTGACGAAGATTTCTTATCTTTAATATAATTAACATCACGATACAAGTAGCGGTTGTTTTCCCTGATTTTATCCATCTCAGGTTTTTTAGCACTTTTGAATAAATCAACTGCTATTTGGTTTTGATAACATCCTTCTTCAATCATGCTCCGGTACATTTGACGGTTAATGTCCATTGCTTGCTGAATATTTTCTGGGGTTCTTTCATCCAAAGCAAGTTCAACAAACCCTTGCATATAAGGCTTGTATTCTTCTCGAATTAACTTTGGATCTTTCTGGCGTTCTTGCTCAAACAGGGTTTCGTAATGGTTAGAAACTTGGTCTAGATAATTTGATTTCTGCTCAAAAGTACCGTAAGTCTTTAGTAC
>NZ_JAAGOG010000453.1:0-1077 GCF_010747425.1 Nostoc sp. UIC 10630 | reverse complement strand
ATCGCTTTTTTTGCTCCAACCACGATCGCTAACTTCTTGGCACGGGTCAGCCCGGTGTAAAACAGGTTCCGGGTCAACATCATATAGTGCTGCATATAGATTGGCAAAATCACCACCGTATATTCTGACCCCTGGCTTTTATGAATCGAAATGCTCCAGGCAAGGGCAATTTCATTCAGGTCAGCGTAATCGTAAACCACAGTCCGCTCACCATACAGTACTGTAACTTCCTGCTCGACAGTATCAATGGTGAGGATTATTCCTAAGTCACCGTTGAAGACTTCGCGGTTGTAGTCGTTGGTCAACTGGATAATGCGTAGACGCTCTTAGCGGCTTGTCGCAGACATCGCCCTCGCGTAACAAATTCCCACCTCTGTTAATCTCCACCTTGCTGGGGCTGGGTGGGTTAATCAACTGCTGCAACACGGTATTAAGATTGCGAGTACCCACAACTCCCCGTGTCATCGGGCAAAGCACTTGGACATCAGTGGCAGGATTAAAACCTAGTCGAGGGAGCAAGTCTGTAATCAACTCGCAGATTGCTTGCACTCCATGTTCAGGCTGATGACCTCCACCATGCCACAGACAATCAGACACAGGATTGTCGGAGATTGGCTCGATTGTTGGGTACTGGCCCCGGTTGATTTGGTGAGCAGCAGTGATAATCGCACTTGTTTGAGCTTGGCGGAATACCTGAGTTAACCGCACCACGGGAACTCGCCCAGAATTGATCAAGTCAGCGAGTATTTGACCTGGGCCCACAGATGGTAACTGGTCAATGTCACCCACCAACAACAGTAAAGCGCCAGCCAATACTGCTTTAACCAAGGAGTAAGCCAGAAACAAATCAAACATCGAAGCTTCATCAGCGATAATTGCCGTGTGGGGCAAAGGATTTTCGCTATCGCGCTTGAAACCTCTTGAGCGCGGGTCAAATTCTAACAAGCGATGAATAGTTTTTGCTTCCAGCCCAGTCATTTCACCCAAACGTTGAGCCGCGCGTCCAGTGGGTGCAGCTAGGGCTATGGATTTACCCATTGCTTTCCACAGGCTGACAATCGTGTGAGTTGTGAAGGT
>NZ_JAAGOG010000452.1:0-1078 GCF_010747425.1 Nostoc sp. UIC 10630 | reverse complement strand
TTCCGTGAAACCTGCGAACAAGCTTATGCAAGTTTTCAAGGCAAACATCACCAACCGAAGAATTTACTTTGGCATTCGATGTGGGTATTTTGTCCCACATTGAAAACAGAGAAACGTGAGAAAGGGGGGCAAACTTCCAATGCCTGTGTATGTAACGGATACGAAAAGCCAACTGCGCTCAACTGGGAAAATTATTGTATTGGCAAGAAACCAATAGCTCAAGAAATTGCCCTTGTGCATAATTCCATCTGCGATTGGTGGAAAAAAGGATTGCCTAACAATAACTTACCAAAGCATACATCTCATGCACTAGATCGCAATCAATTGATGATGGAGTCACAACGATTGATTGAAGCTTTAGGTTGGGGCGAGGAAAAGGGCAAACAGTTTCTCATAGAGAACTATGGTAAAAAAGGAAGGCAGTCACTAACTAACGAAGAATTTGCTAACTTCGTCAACAAATTGCAGTCTATGCAAGCAAATTATGACGATGAAGTTGGTTACTGGGAGGATGTGCCTTCTTAATAACTAAATACTTATTGCGGTGATTACAGCAATTACGTTCACCTTTATGCTTCCCTACTTGCCTTCCATGAGGGAAGCATATTTGATCAGTTCTCAAGTCTTATCTACAGCTAATAAAGAAGGGACAGGGGAAAAGGTAAAAACCTTGCTTTTCTAAGGATAATTTAATTCATGAATCCCTTTCCCCTTTCCCCATCTTTTGATTGAGCTGTACGTATTTCAATCATTTAAAATACCCCATGACTATTACAATCGTTCACCCCAGTATCGAAAACTTACAGCAGTTTTCTGACTCATTCGACATTGAGAAATTATTGCAATCTGAGGGAGTTCTGCCGTGGCTTCTAGCAAATAGTTGGAATTACGACGATGAATCTTGTTTGATTGCAAATATTATCGATGAGTCAACAAGTCTTGATGAAGTTTGGGACTCGAAAGAGTTTGATTTTAATGCTCTGCCTGATGAATCAAAGGAAAAATTGAATCAGATTATGCGTGAAAAACTCTACAGTCAGGCTGATTAAATCTGACTGTAGAGAAAAATCGATTCCAC
>NZ_JAAGOG010000050.1:0-43719 GCF_010747425.1 Nostoc sp. UIC 10630 | reverse complement strand
GCTCCCCTACTCCCCTACCCCCCTCACTCCATCCAAAAATCTGGGAGAGCCGGTCTTGCTCTTGCTCCACGGCTTCTGTAAAGGTTTCGGAAGTGAGAACACCTGCCATCAAGTTTGGAAAACCTACTCGTGCTTCTAGTGTTACCACATCTCCTGGTTGCAGTGTGACTATCAAGTAACCAGGACTGTAGAGGTCTTCTTTGTCGCTTAATCCCCGTTTTGTCTCCTCAGACAATCCATAATTCCAATACCAAACTGCATCTGGTTGATATTTTCCTTTTGTCCAACGCAAGTGCCAAGGTATACCGAAATTACCCAATTTTTTTGCTTGCAGACAGATTTGCTGTTGCCCAAGCAATTCTGAGAACTGTAATCCTGAACTAGCAATTTGTGGGTGGTGAAAATCACGTTCTGCGATCAGCAGCCGCAGCCGTAAAATTGCTGTATCACTTCCGTCATAGCGATATTGGATCAAGATTCGATCGCAAAATTGGGCATTGGGAAGAGGCAGAGGGGAACTTTGCTGGAGGCAAGGAGGAGAATGAGAAATTACCTCTTTCCTGTCTGTTCCAAAGTTTTCAGCCTCCACTAACCCATAAGGCATCACCAATTGTCTGCTTAATTGCCAGTTATCTCGACCCCAAATCCATTTTGGAACTGGGTTAATATCAAAACAACGCAACAGTTCGTAGCCTGTCAGTTCAATCTGACCGTTACCCCAAACATTTGTCCCCAGTGCTACAACGTTCCCCGATACTTCTAAGCTAGCGTCTAAGTGTGAAAACAGCAGAGTCCGCCCAGAAGGTGGGTTTGTAGCGGTAAACAGCCAACCGTGATAGGTGCGCGTGCGGACATCAGAAATCGTACCACTGGCAAAACTTCCTAAGCCATTGGTAAGTAACCATTCTCTTGTATCTAAATCTGGCATTGGCTACTCAAAATCGTTATGAGTATGATATAGTCGTAACAGATCGTAATTAAACTGTGAGAGCGTGAATGGGCGGGTTTTACTTGACCCGTATTTCAACGCTAATAAACCGATAAAGGAGAATTAGGTTAATGTCCCTTACTTACGGAACCGAAGGAAGCCTCCGCGTTGGCCAACAAGCTCCCGATTTCACAGCAACGGCTGTGGTAGATCAGGAATTTAAGACAATTAAACTTTCCGATTATCGCGGTAAGTATGTCGTCCTGTTTTTCTACCCACTAGACTTTACCTTTGTTTGTCCTACTGAAATCACAGCATTTAGCGATCGCTACGAAGAATTCAAGAAAATCAATACTGAAGTCCTTGGGGCTTCCGTTGACAGTGAATTCTCCCACCTCGCTTGGATTCAAACAGATCGTAAGTCTGGTGGTGTCGGCGACCTGAATTATCCTCTAGTCTCAGACATCAAGAAAGAGATTAGCGCCGCTTACAATGTTCTTGACCCAGCAGCCGGCATTGCCTTGCGTGGTCTGTTCATCATCGATAAAGATGGTATCATACAGCACGCTACCATCAACAACCTAGCTTTTGGTCGCAGCGTTGATGAAACCCTGCGGACATTACAAGCAATTCAGTATGTTCAATCTCACCCCGATGAAGTTTGCCCCGCTGGTTGGCAACCTGGTGACAAGACAATGAATCCTGACCCAGTGAAGTCTAAAGTTTACTTCTCTGCTGTCTAAATTTCGTTAGCAAACTCTAATCCAAGTTGTTGGAGTTGAGAGCAAAATCAATGAAAACCACAGATAAACAGAGATACACATGAAACAGTGTCAACCTCTGTATCTATCTGTGGTTTTTTCATTAAATAGTATTTAAATAATTAGGGTTAAAAATATGTTGACTTCAAATGATTTTAGTGGGTTATTAAATGAGAGATTCTTCCGCAATTTTTTACCAGTTCCAGCTAGAAATCAACTCAGGTTAGGAGTAGGAACGCCTGATTTTCAACTGCCAGATATTACTAACGGAACTTTAGTAAAATTGTCTGATTATAAAGGCAAGCAACCAGTCTTACTCGCCTTTACTCGCATCTTTACTGAAAAACAATATTGCCCCTTTTGTTTTCCTCATATCAAAGCTTTGAATGAGAACTATGAGCAATTTAAAAATCGTGGTATAGAAGTTTTAATGATTACTAGTACCGATGAGCGGCAGAGTCAAATTGTTGTGAAAGATTTAGGTTTAAAAATGCCGTTATTGAGCGATCCTAGTTGTCGAGTTTTTCGTACCTATCAAGTAGGACAAGCACTAGGAGCGCCTTTACCAGCCCAGTTTGTATTAGATAAAGAAGGAAAACTCAGCTACTGGCATTTATTTTCTTTTCTGGATCACAATGCTAGTGTTGAGACTCTGTTAGAACAATTTAATTGAGTATAAGGTGTAAAATTAATTGGCAATACCCACTCTACTGATAAAACTGTGAGGTTTTATGGTGCTGACCCTTTATCATTCATCTATTTCTCCTAACTCCCGTCGCGTCTGGATTACTCTGCTGGAAAAAGGACTTGAGTTTGAATTAGTAGAGATAAAGCTAGATGGGGAACAGTTTAAACCAGAGTTTTTGGCAATTAGTCCCTTTCACCACATTCCAGCTTTGGTGGATGACGGCTTTAATGTCGTGGAATCTTTAGCAATTCTGGACTATTTAGAGGCAAAATATCCCACACCTGCGATGTTGCCTAAAGATGCCAAGGATTTAGCGATCGCACGGATGGTACAACTGGTAACGGTGAATGAGCTTTTGCCAGCAACCACCACATTTTTACCTCAGATATTAGGCTTACCTGGAGAAAATCCCGAAAAAATCGAGCAGGCGAAGCAGAAAATTTCAACAGTACTCAAATTATTCGAGAATTTACTTGACGATCGCCCTTACTTTGGTAGTCAAAACCTAACTCTGGCTGAGGTTGTGGCTGGAACTGTAGTAATATGGCTGCCGGAAGTAGGCATTTCTTTAAAAGATTATCCAAAACTGAATGCTTGGCACGATCGCTTAATTGTACGTCCATCGTGGCAAGCTACCGAGTCTACACCAGAGGCAATGGAAGCGTTTAAGTCTGTCATTGTAGCGAGAAATACGCGGCAAACTCAGACCTAACAATGTAGAAACGGCCAAATTTACCGTTTCTACAATCCGAAGTTTTCACAGCTTGACTTGCTGCAAATGACTGCGGGGATTATAAGTACGTATAGCCCGGATTTTTTCATAATATTCTCGCTCTTGTTGGCTGAGGTCTTTTGGTGGTGCGATCGCCACCTTCACCAACTGATCGCCACGTCCACCCTTGGCGAGGGGCCAACCTTTGCCACGTAAACGCAGCGATTGTCCAGAACGTACTCCGGCTGGTAGCTTGACATTAACTGAACCGTCGGGAGTGGGTACATCAATAGACGCTCCCAGAGTAGCTTCATCTGGTGTAATTGCCACTTCGCACACCAAGTTATCGCCTTCCATTTGGAAGAACGAGTGCGGCTGAAGTTCAACTTTTAAGTATAAATCGCCTCGTTGCTGAGTCATCGGGTTGATTTGACCTTTGCCCCGCACGCGCAGACGAGTACCAGGTTTAGCCCCAGATGGGATACGAACATCAATGGTTTCGTTACCTAAACTGAAGCGCTTTTGCACACCGTTAAATGCTTCAGCAAAAGTTAGAGTGATTATAGCTTCACTATCCTGGGAAGTACCCGCACCTGGATCTTGAAACCCATAATCGTTAAAGCCACCAAAACCACTTGTAGCTCCTGTAGGAGGGCGGTAAGAGTAACTTTGTCGCCCACCTCCACCACGAGGGGCAGCACCGCCAAACCGTCCTAGCAACTCATTAATGAACTCATCAAAATTGCCGTATTGACTGAAGTCAAAGCCACCCATATCGGCACCAACGCCACCACCAGGGAAACCTTCGCCAGCTTGCTTCCAATATTGACCGAATTGGTCATATTTTTTGCGTTTATCTACATCTGAAACAACCTCGTAGGCTTCGCTAACTTCTTTAAAGCGTGCCTCTGCCTGTTTGTTATTTGGGTTGACATCGGGGTGATATTTGCGGGCTAGTTTACGAAAGGCTTGTTTAATCTCATCTTGAGTGGCAGTCTTATTAACTCCCAAAATTGCATAATAGTCCTTGAAGTCGGTTGCAGCCATCTACTAGCCTCCTATAGAAATTACTGTTATGTTTTTTTTTAAGAACACAGATATTTAATTGCTAGGTAGAGTGCCAAGCAAAAGAATCTGATTTTAAATTAACAAAGAATATAGAAAATCAAGTGTGGTTCTTGCTCAACCTGCGATCGCAATTTCCGTACTCCGATTTTTCTGATAAGCGGATCAGCCCGTCTAGTCCCTCTTCCAGGCTTGGGGGGGCATCCCGGAGTTGACGGTGCATTCGCAAAATAATTTCTTCAGGAACCTGGCGCGATCGCTTCTTATTACGTGCCAAACATAGCCAGACTGGTGTATCCACCCAAATTCCCATAATTTGGGTAAAGCCCAATTCACGGGCTAAAGCAATTACTTCACGGCGATGACGGCGCTGGGCATTGGTAGCGTCGAAAATGGCTGTATTTGCTGTAGAAATAGCTTGTTGAAATTGCCGTTCTACTTCCCGCCAAATCACCACCCACGGTCCCTGAAGGGCTTGAGAACCGAACAATTGCCCCCGGATGCCATCTGTAGAAATCAGTGGCATCTGGGGGCATTCTGCCAGTAATTGTTTTGCAAAAGTTGACTTACCGCTACCTGGAAGACCAATCAGCAAAAACAGTTTAGTCATTTGTCCGTTGTCCTTTGTCATTTGTCCTTTGTTACTTGTAACTATTAACCAATGACTAATGACTAATGACTAATGACCAATGACTAAATGATTGTTCCATCAGCAATTACAGCATTTTTCAGCACGACGACAATACCACTGCGGATGTAAAAACCTTGATTTTCGCGTTCAGCTTCTTGCACATTATCTTTATTGATAATTTTGACATCATGACCGATGCGGGCATTTTTATCGATGATGGCACCGCGAATAATCGTGTCTGTACCGATGCCTACGGGAATGTCATTTTCTATCAAGCTACATTGCCGTTCTACAGAAGCTTGGTAAAAATCTGCACCCATGAGCAAAGATTCTTCGATGACACAGCCAGATTCAATCCGCGATCGCACTCCTAAAACTGAATGTTGAATGCGGCAATTCTTCAAAATACAACCTTCGCCAATAATTGATTCTGTGATCTGGCAATCTAAAAGTTTAGTCGGAGGTAAGTAACGAGGACGGGTATAAATTGGTGCTTTTTCATCGTAGAAACTAAAAGGTGGCTGGGGCTGCTGAGTCAGGGCTAAATTTGCCTGATAAAAGGCCTCAATTGTTCCAATATCTTCCCAGTAATCATCAAAAAGGTAGGCTTGAACGTTGTAATCTTTAGAGGCATCAGGAATAATTTCTTTACCGAAATCAGTCCTTTCTATACCTTCTCTCAACAACTTGAACAAAACCTCTTTTTTAAAGACATAAATCCCCATTGAGGCGATGTAAGGCTGTTTCTGGGCTTGTTCTTTTGTTAATCCCAGTACACTTGTATCAACTTGCATTTGGGTTAACGCTTCGCCTTTAGGTTTTTCGCTAAAGTCAATTACCCTACCAGAATCGTCAATTTTCATCAAGCCAAAATCTGAGGCGCGGCGTTCATCAATGGGGATGACAGAGAGAGTAATATCAGCGTCCGTGTCCCTATGGCGTTGAATAAACTGGCGATAATCCATTCGGTAGAGGTGATCGCCTGAAAGGATTAGATATTCTTCTACATCCCATTCTTCCATCAACCATAGATACTGACGCACAGCATCGGCTGTACCTTGGAACCAGTTCGGGTTTTCTGGGGTTTGTTGTGCCGCTAGCACTTCCACAAAACCTTCGTTGAAACCAGTAAAGTTATAGGTACGGGCGATGTGACGATTCAGAGAAGCTGAGTTGAATTGTGTCAGGACGTAGATTTTGAATATTTCGGAATTTATGCAGTTACTAACAGGGATATCGATTAAGCGGTACTTCCCCGCTACTGGTACTGCTGGTTTAGCGCGGAGTTTGGTTAATGGGTAAAGCCGAGTACCCGCGCCACCGCCAAGGATGATTGATAATACTTTTTTCACAAAATTTCTCCCGACTGCCTTTCAACTCTCATCTTCAGTTTAGGACTGTCTGCCACCACAGGTAAGGGGGATCATGTGATTCTTAGGGAGGAATTTTATAGAATGCTGTTGGTTATCGATAGTACAGGGAATAAGCAAAAGACTAGAACATTTGTATTTATTTAGATAGGTGAACAATATAGGAAGTTTTGGCTACGTTTGCCTTGCATGGAATTTGACTATCGCTTTTGCATTTTATATCGATATAGAAATCATATTTAATTTTTTGAAAAAACTTAGTACAACTAACTTGAAAAGCCTTGTTGCCTATTGTCGCGCTTGTGCTACGCGCACCACGTGAGGAAATATGGCTACGCCATGCTGCGCGAATAAAATAAAAGGTGGCTGTTATAGTTATCTATTTATTTTCTTTGATAAACTATGTTGCGAGATAAAATTCTCAGGTGAATCACTCTTTTGGGCAATATTGAGACGTAGAAACTGCGCCCAGACTTCATCACTAAGTAACTTTAAAGCAGTTTTAGGATTGTTAATTGCGATCGCACCGATAACTTTACGCCATACTTCCTGCAATGACTCAAGAAAAGCCTCTTCAATAGAAACTTGACTCAACAACGAAAGGGCGGTTTTAAAACTTTCTGAATCAGCTTGTATCTTCTTCGATCTTAACCCTTGAAGTGTCACATTTAACCACACAGGCAGAAGTTCCAGCCAATTGCTTTGCTGTATGTTTTTGAGTGCAATGTCTTCCATACCTAGCGCACCCCATACATATAAAGACTCCACAGCAAGTTTAGAATCGCGGTTGTTTAGAGCATTTTGCCATAAATTTTGAGCTTGATTTTGGAAGCGATTAGCAAGAAATTTATAAGCTTCTTGGACTTGATGCAAAATTGTGACTTTATAAACTGATTCACCCCGTGGTAGGTAATCACCACGATAAGATAGCCAATTATGAGATCCACACAGATGGATTTCTTGATCAACTATTATTTCTTTTATATGGGATTCTCCCAGCCATAAAACCTGTACAGATGATAAACCATCAGGTGTTTTTATTGCTCGCAGTTTTTTCTCTACTTCTGGCGAAATTGGTTTCTCTTCATCTTCTTGTCGCCGCGCAATTCCATGTCCAATTAAAATCCAAAGTCCACGATTAGCTAATTTTTGTAACAAAGTTAGAAATTTTTCATCGACAACTGCCTGATTCACCCAAGGAGAATAAATAATAACCTGACTTTTAGCAGAATTCAAAACTTCTGAGAAAACTTGGCTAATTTGTCCGTCGCGTAACTGTACAACTTCACCTACCACTGGAGATTTATCTACTTTTTTACCAGCCTTTATCGCAGGTTTTAGCGCTTTTTGGCGAATATTTTCAAGTCTAGCTTCTATTTCAGTATTTTTATGTTTGAAAATGGCTTCACGTTCAAAATTGATTGTTTCGGTTGATAACTTACATAATGCTTGCAAGGATATCTTACCTTGAGCGTGTAGAGATTCTAACCAATTTGATGCTGACTCTAAAATTTGTTTTCCATTTCTTATTTGAATGGTTAATTTATCTTCAAGGGCATCGAAGATAACGAAAAGCGATATCTTTCTCCAAAATTTTTGAGTTGGATTTAATGCCTTATAAGAAGTAACGATTTTTCCCTCTTCTGGGACATGAAGTGCTAAATCTGAAGCCTGAATACTTTTTTGGATTTCCTCAAGTTGTAAAGAAGAGATATCAGTAATTGTATGATCAATAGTGATAAAATCTGCCAAGTCTGGCAACTTTATCACTGCCTCACTTAGTGATTCAGCTTGAAAGGTTATTTTGTCACTTAAAGGGTCTGTAATAGCATTAAGCTGTACAGGATATGGCGGCTGTGGTACAGACCCTTTTTCATAAAATGAGCGACCTTCAGAAGTAACTGTAATTGGTGATGTTGGTGATAGAGTTTGTAATGAGCGAAGAGTTGCAGTAGTAGTTTTGATAAATACAGAATCCAGTCCAAGTACAGAGGCTAATTCATCCTCTGTTGGTGAAGGTTGAAATTCAATCGCAGCGCGGATAATAAATTCTTCGAGTACGTTAAACTGGCGGGGTTCTTTGATATTTACTTCTATAGTAGTTTGACGCAAACTGTAACGAAATTGACGCGCTGCCAAAACCGATAAACTAGGACTTTGCGCTTCTATCTCGTCTACAAAATTTTTGAGATTGTCATCAATAGGTTTAGCAGAAGAGGCGAGAAACATTAAGAGAATAAGATTGGATAATTGAATTTGTACAAATACTTGTAACCCATGAGGCAAAGTATCTTTATGGTTTCAATAAGCTTTGGTGACGACATAGACCACCAAGCAAATCCAGCACCAGTGACAAATATTAGCACATTATAAATTTTCCTAGGAATGGCCATCGTGGGAGTATTCAGCAGCGTAGGTGTAGAAGCGATCGCGATCGCCAGTGTTCCATTTTTAATTCCTACTTCTACTGTAATTGCCGTAACGCGTTTTTCTCCTAATCGGGTTAAAGTTGCGATCGCAAAACCTTAGAGGTTATTTAGGGACTTCCAAATCAAACAATATCCCAAAACTAACGCAAATAATTCTCTCTATCTCTTCTCTCTCTGTGTTCTCTGTGTCTCTGTGGTAGCCTGCGGCAAGCCTCTCCGCGTCTACGTTTATTTGGATAATTTATTTCTTGGAAGTCCCTTATAAAGTAAAAATAAGATTATTTTACGGTGTGTTAGGTGCATATTCCTAGATGATTTGTCACAAAAAATTTCATCAAAGTGCTAACGCACCGCTATGTAACACGGTGCGTAATAGCAAAGCTGTAACCTACCTTACTTAAGATTTAAGCAGGCTTTATGAAATAGGAGTGGTTATATCTTCCTCCAAGGATGCTGGCAATTTAGAAGAACTAGCGCCAGTTTCTGGTGTTGAAAGCTCATCACTTACCATTCCATCCCATGAATAGTTACAGATTTTAGTGTGAAGCAATTTACCAAACGTGAGGTTAATTGCTAGGGCAAAAGAATCGATAAAAATTAGATTTACAAAGCGATCAATCATTAGACCCCCTTGAGCTAAATTAAGCATCAAGTGATATGTGCTTTGTTACTACACATGCCACAATCTCTTTTCCAGAAATGTCTGGTATCTTAATAATTCTTAGTTGAAGGGAACAGGGAGAAAGGGATTGTAGGTAAAGGAAACAGGAAAGAAAATATTATTTATCGCTTTAATCTTGGAAAGAAGTAAGCCAAACGAAGGACTTCATTTTATCAGCATAACTGCTAAAGATGATACAGTTTATTGGATAAGCTCTACCTACAAAGGCTAATTTGCCCAGTAGATAGCCTTCTTAAGATTGTCATCAATAGGTTTAACTGAAAAGGCGAGAAACATCAACAAAACCTTCATGTTTACTGACGATATTTGACACTTCAGAATACATACTTCCGACTTTACCTGATTGATGCGTAAACAAATTATGACAACCCACAATTATCAGCAGTTCTTGGGCGCGAGAAAATGCAACATTTACCCGTTCTGGTTTCTTAGCAAATCCGACATCTCCTTTACTGTTGTTGCGAACCATACTCACAATTACAACAGGTCTTTCCATACCTTGAAATCTGTCTACTGTCCCAGTACGAATCTCTAATGAAGGAAAAAGTTCAGATTGTAGGCGTTCATCAATTTTTCTTAATTGAGCGCCATAAAACGTAATTACGGCAATTTCTTTTTTTGGTTCACCATTAGCAACTTTAGCAACCCAAGTAGTCTCGAACTGCTGACACAGACGTTCAATCGCATCAATTTCTGGTGTATTAAAGTAAGAAGTTCCGCTTCTTTGCTCCAAAAACTGATTTTCTATAGGCGTTTTTACCCAAATAAGATGCTGAGATTCTTGGATAATTTCGCCTGCTAAATGATGTGCGCGTTTTGTGTCCGGTTCCAAAATACCAGATTCTAGTTTACCATCATAAAACTGATTGATTGCTCCCATAATAAATGGGTGCATTCGATATTGTGTAGTTAGCATTTGTTTAATGCTTTCATCAGCAGATTCAAACTGACTTTTAAATAGTGATTCTTCTAAAAATTGTAGTTCGTCTCGTGTATTGCCAATTGTCTGAGCAACTTCTTCTAAAGTGCTAGTGTCAAGCATGGGTGGTAATTGCCGATGATCGCCTACCATGACTAACTTCTTACCTTTTAAGGCAGGGATTAGTAACTCTGGTGGAGTACACTTACTAACCTCATCAATAATGACAACATCAAAGGATTTAAATTCTTCCGAAAAACCTCTATTTGCAGCTTGAACGCAGGTGATACCAACGACGTTAGCATTATCTAAATATATGCGCCTTAAATCGTCGCGATCGCGCTCATTTGGCTGTCTTAATTTTCCAATCCAATCTTGGACAAAATTCTGATATTTTTTGAGATAATTTTCTTCTTTTTCGAGTTCCTTTTGCCAAGATTCAAACTGAATATTGACACCGCGCAATAACTCTATATTAAACAAGTCAGGAGCAGAATGTTCTGGCTTAAACTTATCCGGAATTCTTTGCCATTCTGTCAACCACCAATTTCTTTCTTGTATTAAACTATCTGATGGCTGTGGTTGTAATTTTTCTTCTATTTCACCTAAGCTAATTTGTAATTTTTGAAGTTGCTGTAGAGCAGTTTTAGTTTCTTCTTGTAGTTTTGATAAATGCTCGTGTAGAGAATTTTTAATCATCTCTAATACCGCAAAAGGTTCTAAGGATGAAATTAAATTTTCAAGCTGACTAATGGAAGTTACCCAATAATTCACTTGATTTGAGAATTCTTGTGGATGCTCCCAAATATTTGATTGTGTCGCAAGATATTTCTCCGTTAAAGTGCGTAATTGAGTAGGTATATTTTGTTGATTAAGTTCTTGCAAGATATTAATAACTCTACCAAGTTGCAGATTAGCGTCTTGTTGCGCTTTTTCTACCTCAGCTTGAGTAATGGATATTTGCTGTTGGCTAATTTCAGTTTTCTGAAGTTCATTTAATTGTCTTTGTAAATACTGAAGCTGTTGTTCAGTTTCGGTTTTGACTTTTAAAACGCATTGGCGTGCATTTACAAGAATAGTATCTAACAATTCTTGGGTAATTTTGGTGAGAGTAGAATCGATATTATTCCATTCCCATGATGCGCCATAAGTCCGCTGCATTCTAATTAAGAAAACTTGGGTATTTTCGACCAGTAATTTTCGCTGTTTGGGATTGAGTAGCTGATAATTGCTAAACTGTTGATAGGTTTCTTGCCATTGGGTGCGATCGCTCTTTGATAGCACCATTGGAATCTGACTAAAATTTTCTTGTAAAAAATAGCTAAAATTATGCTGTTTACCCCGTCTATCAGTAAAACCTCCGTCTATTTCATAAGCGATCGCTTTTGTCAATAGCTCCCATTCTGGCAGATTAATTTTGTAAATTTTTGGTACTATTTGTAATTTTAATGTATTAGCAAACATCAATAAACCAAGTGGTAAGTCCACCAAATTTTCTGTTAGTGGTAAACCTGATTGCTGACAATCTTTTAAAGTTTGATATAGATGAGAAGGTGCTGTAGATTTCCACTCTTTTACTGCTGAGATAATATAATCAATTTCTCGTTGGCGATTTTCCCAAATCTGGATTGTTTGCTGTAGATTCTGTAGTTTGGCAAGATATTTTTGATAATCTGGTTGTACTTGATTTAACAATGCAAAATTCTGTTTTACAACCTCCACTGATGCTGCAACTTCTAAGATGGCTTGACTAGCCTCTTGAGCATGAGTAAAAGCAGATTTAAATCCTGACTTTTCTGTTGCTACAGTTTCACGCAACCAAACGGCTAAACCAAAAGCACCAAGCGCCGGACGCACCAAGCCAAGTTCATCAGTATATTTGATGGTTTGACGAACATTTGCTAAAAATTCTTCTACTAAACTATTACCTTCTGTGTATGGTTTCAGAAGAGGCAAAAAAGCTGTAACTTCTGGAGTTTCCCAATTTATCTTTGGTGCAGTGTTTAGTATATTTTCTAGACCTGCAATTAGAGATTCAACGTTGTTCTGTTTTTCTACAGTTTCGTTGTAAGATTTTTCTTGATTTTTAAAGTTTGTCTCTACCTTTAATTTATTTTTATTGAATTTTGCTTGCTGCTGGCTAAATTCTTCCTCTGCTTGGAAGTAGGGTGTAAATCTTTGTGATGATGCCAGTAATTGACTGAAAATTTTGATATTTTCGAGCCGTTGGGTAATATTATTTTCGCAGTCATCAGCTGTATTTTCTAGCCATCTGCCAATAACTTGGTCTTCTAAAAATGGCTGTCCTTCTTCGCCAACTTTTTCGGCTCTACCCTTGCGTACTGCCCGAATCACTGGGTTGTGAACTAATCGACTCAGGGCGTTATCTACTGCTAAATTCGCTTGCGAAGCAATTAGAGTTCGCCCACCTCGAAGCGCAATTTGATAGCAAATCTCGGCAATTACAGTAGTTTTACCAGTACCTGGTGGCCCTTGGATGAGAACAAGATCCTTGGCGGCAAGTACCTTTTCTACTGCTGCTTTTTGCCCGGGATTAGCGGAAGATAATAATAAATCTTGTGGTTGAAGTTCAACAGTACTTTTGATTTGTCTAGCTTGAGAAGCATCGAATAGAAAGTTGCCTAAATATGGATTTTGGGTGTAACCATTATTCAAATCATCTAGCGCTTTCTTCTTACGCTGAATCTGCTGAATATCTCCAACTGCCTCGAAACATAAGAATCCGGTAGTTGGTAATTTATAGCGCTCTGTTGCCATGAATTCAGCTAAGTCGCGTTCTAGCCGGAGGCTGATAATACAACGGTTGGTATCAACTTCTTCAACAGTTCCTAATTGACGACCGCTAATCCAATTTTTTCCGACTGGAGCAGTTTCAAAAAGTTTTAAATCTTCGTTTTTTGTGCGTCTTGCTCGTTCCCAAAAATTATCTACTTCGAGGGAATTTTGATAAAAGCCGTCAAGGGTGGCTGAGTTTACATCAATTTCAAAACTAATCCGCCTTTTGAAGTTATAGTTATGACTTACGTAACGCACACAAAATTGACGTGCTTTAGCAATTTTTTCCTCAATTTGCAAAAACGCTTTCCAAGCTTTCAACTGATCTTCTGTAGGCACATTTTCGCCACAAACTGGCGCGGTGGCGATGCGCTTCAATGTCGCCGGCGGAATGTCGAGATGATGCTGATGATTAGCCAGTAAACGCAAGCGACAAGGTATAGCGTAGCTGTCGGCGTGTCCGCGTGAAGGTTGTAACAACTGAGCCGAAAGTATTTTTATACCGTCGCGTCCATCTTTTTGTACAGCTGCTCTAAATCCTAATGTTTTTCTGAGCTTGTCAAGTCTTGCAGGCAATGGAAAATCATCGGAGTCTGTCGCTATTGTTAAATCCCAAATTTCCTCTCTTGCCTCTTTCCCTGAGCCTTTGCGACGCACATAAAATAAAGAAGGCTTTTTTCCTACACATTCCAACATTAACTCATTGGCGCGATCGCGCCGCTCCCTAAAATCGGAATATGATTTCGAGGCAGCCTCACCTTCAAGATGGCGGATAAAACTATCAATTGCTGAAGCTATAAACGTATAGCCCCAATCTTCAGAGGTTGTTTTAGTAGTTTTCGAGGATTTTGCTGTTAGTTTATTTACCGCTAAACGAATGCGTTCTACATCGGATTCTGAGATTGTACTGGTATGGCTTTTGACTACAATTTTGAGTTTTTCACAAATTAATAATAGCTTCTTGCTATCTAAATTTAATTCTTTTGCTAGTTCGTAGACTCTGAGTTTGCCGTTGTTCATCCAGTACTGCCTTTGCCAACAAAATAGTGTTTAAATTTAAACGCAAAGGGGCGCAAAGGAGCGCAAAGTTGATTTTAGTCCCATTTGCTACAAATTAAATTTGGTAATACTCTGCGTACCTTTGTGTTCCTCTGCGTTTAAAAACTCTATTACCCGTTAAATGACTATAGTTTGTACTGATGGTAAACTTCGTTAGCGGCCCGATGCAACAAGGAATGCCGCCATACTAAAGATTTCATATCATCAGCATAACCCCCGCCAATGACGCAGGCGACGGGATAACCGCTACTCATACAGGTAGTTAAAACCTGCATTTCGCGGCGAAAAATGCCCGCATCGGTTAAGGCTAATTTGCCCAAGCGATCGCCTATATGAGGGTCAACACCAGCATCATAAAATACTAAGTCTGGCTTGACTTTAGATAATAAATCTGATAAATAATTCGCTAAAGTTTGTAAATAAGCGTCATCTTCCATTCCCACCGGCAAAGGAACATCCAAATCGCTGTTTTGTTTAGTACCGGGGAAATTGACTTCGCAGTGCATGGAGAAAGTAAAAACGCTATCGTCGTCTTGGAAGATAAAAGCGGTACCGTCTCCCTGATGGACATCCAAATCGACAATCAGGATTTTTTGGACGAGTCCGAATTTTTGTAAAACGCGACAAGCGATCGCTAAATCGTTGAAAATACAAAAACCAGACCCATAACTGGGAAAGGCGTGATGAGTTCCACCAGCCGTATTACAAGCTAAACCATGACTTAATGCCAGTTTTGCAGTGAGTATCGTACCACCTACCGCCACACAGGTACGATTCGCTAATGCTGGACTCCAAGGCAAACCAATGCGACGCTGTGCTTTGGGGTCTAGGGTTCCTTCGCAATAAGCTTGAACGTAGCTTGGGGTGTGGACTAACTCTATCAATTCTGGTGGCGGACGTTCGGGGGTGTGAAATTGTTCTTGATTCGCTACACCATCAGCTAACAGCAATTCGTAGAGTTGTCGGAACTTAGACATCGGGAAACGATGTCCTTCAGGTAGCGGAGCAATGTAATCTGGGTGGTAAATAATTGGCAAGTCCATAAGGAAAGACAATCTCAAGCAGCTAATCCGACAACAAGGTAAAATTTAGCCATAATCACAGTAAAAATGCTGTTCTTGTAAATCTAAAATTCCAAATTTAAATTAATATGATGGAATGGATTCCGCCCATAGCATTTATTCTAGGTGGCTTACTAGCTGGAATAATTGGTGAAAAAGTTATCTTCAAAAAACTGGAAATATTCGTTAATAATAAACGAATTGCCGGGGGAAACATTATATTTCACTCTCTGCACCGCATGACATTTATTTGGTTTGTCATTGGCGGTTTTTTTTGGGCAATTCTGAGCGCACCCCTGAAACCGGATATTGCGATCGTACTGCAAAAAGTTATGACGATCGCACTGCTGTATTCAGTAACCCTAGTTTTAGCAAGATTGAGTGCTGGTTTTGTTAATTTATTTATTCGCAGAACAGAAGGGGTTCCCACATCACTAATTTCTAACCTTGCTAAAATTACTGTTTTAGTGTTGGGAACATTAATCATACTGCAAACGGTGGGTGTTCAAATTACCCCGATAATCACAACTTTAGGTATTGGTGGTCTAGCAGTTGGTTTGGCACTTCAAGACACACTTGCAAATTTATTTTCTGGGTTTTACTTAATTATTTCTAAGCAAGTTAGAACCGGAGACTATGTAAAGTTAGATGCTGGACATGAGGGATATGTCATAGATATTTCTTGGCGGAATACGACAATTAAAGAAATTTCCAATAATGTCGTTATTGTTCCTAATTCTAAATTGTCTTCGGCAATTTTCACTAACTATCATTTACCCGCAAAAGAAATTACTTTAACAATGGATGTGGGCGTAAGTTATGATAGCGATTTGGAACAAGTTGAAAAAGTGACTGTAGAAGTTGCCAAAGAAGTCATGCAAGAAATTGCACCGGAATTAAAAGAAAGTGAACCATATATCAGATTTCATACTTTTAATGATTTTAGTATAGATTTTACGCTTTATATGCGGGTAAGTGAATACTTCGATCAACGGATTGGAAAACATTTATTTGTGAAGAAATTACACAAACGCTATCAGCAAGCAGGAATTCAAATTCCTTTTCCGGTTAGAGAAGTGTATATGCAAGATAATTTAGATATAGACCGAAATTAGCCCAGGCGACTAGAAGTCGCGGCTATACAGACGAAACCCGCCTGCGCGGGTTAGCAAACCTTTGATTTTCCGTTAATCCAGGCGGACTTTGTTTGTACAGCCACGATTTTTAATCGCTAATACCAATTCTGTATGAAGATGCATAGAATATTAAACGAACCGCCCTTCGGGTGACGCTCCTTCGTCGCTAACGCTGCGCTAACACCAGTCGCTTACGGTGGGAAACCCGCCTACAGCGCTGGTTCACCAGTTCACCAACTACGCCTTCTCTACGAGAGGCTTCCGCCAACGCGTAGCGTCTCGTTAGAGAAGAGCGCCAAGAATAGAGAGTTACTCATTTAGTGCAGCTTCACATTAAATTGGTATAAGGCTAGGTGCAACTTAAATTGCTAATGCTCGTTTTTCTAATGGTAGTTCAAAGCGATCGCCTGGTTTCGGCTCAAGTACCCGTGTTGAAATATTGTTCTTCTCTAGTAACGAACGAAATTCTTCAGCAGTTCCTTTAGTCTGAATAAGTTTCATCAGCAACCCTTCAAACGCCACATCACCACCAGCCGCCGTAGGTATTATTACTTGAGGTTGTAACGATTTCACTACTTCCAAAGCGCTATTTTTACCTTTAATAATCGACCCAAGCAAAGGCAAGGTCATATCAATAAACGGTGTAATCACGACATCGATGGCTGCAGATTGCTGAAGTTGTGGAGAATGATAACCGTGAGGCTCGTAGTATACAGTTAGCCTACTCTCCAATTCTTTGAGAAGATAACTATTTTCTACCAAAGTGGGGCCAATTGGCGAACCGGGGAAAGCTTTGATTTCAAGTTGATTATTTAAAGTGAAAGTTTCACCATGAGCGAGAGTAGTTACTTGGGTATAACCTAACTGCTGTACTACCTTAGCTGCATTGGGAGAGGCTACAACTTTGATGCTGTGGTCGAGTACCTGAAGCGTTGGTGGGTGAGCGTGGTCTTCTAAACCTTGAGAGAGCAGAATCAGATCAATATTATCTGGGATTGGGCGATTTTGCGATCGCGAACCTTTAAATAACCAATCCAAATTGCTGAAAATTAACGAACCAACCAGCCAAGGGTCAATCAGTATTCTTTTCCCACCAATTTCCAGTAACCAAGAGTTGCTGTCGAACCAAGTTAAAAACATAAATTTTGTGAAGATAACGCCTACCTTCATTATCAATCGTGTCAGCTTTCTTAGTAAGCACTCAGACCAATACCTAAATTCGTCCAGTTAAGTCTACACACGGGGTTTTTTTATGTCTGATCTTGGTTTTACTCACATTGCACTTGCAGTCAGTGATGTTGATGCAAGTATCTCATTTTATGCAAAGTATGCCCAGATGACAGTCGTGCATCATCGCATTGATCAAGCAACTAAATCAGATGTTGCTTGGATTAGTGACCTGACCAGACCTTTTGTAATTGTCCTAATTAAAGCAGCTAAAGTAGAAGGCTCACTATTACCACAATCCCATCTTGGGGTAGCTTATCAGAATCGTGGGGAAATTGATCGCCTGTGCAATGAGGCACGCGCTGAGGAAATACTGCTAGATGGGCCAAATGACTGGGGTTTTCCGGTTGGTTACTGGGCTTATATTCGAGACCCTGATGGTCATACACTGGAAATTTCCTATGGTCAGGAAATTAGTTTTACAGTTGAGCAAGCTAGAGACGCGATTAATCGCGTCTCTTAAAAAAATAGTGTTACTTCTTACCAGGAGTACGTCCACCTTCATCGTTACTACCACCGTGAGGGCGGGAATTGCCAGGGTCACATCCCTCAGAACCATTACCAATTCCTTGGTTACAGTGGCGACGTGGTTTTACGCCCTCTGTCGAAGTTTCAGTCTGCTCCTCTACTGCAACTTGTTGTTGTTGTCCTCCAACGACATACTGCGAGGAAATGCTTGCTACCTCTCCGGTGCTAGATAGGGCTTGGTATAGCAAAGCAGATACTTCAGACCTAGTTGCTACCCGTTCAACATTTAGCAAGTTCACATTGGGATAGTTGACGACTATACCGCGTTGTGTCAAAGCTGCAATCAGACTGCGATATTCACTACGAATACTAGTTGCATCGCTGTAAACAGATAAGATTGTATCTGTTGAACCACTGGTTTTATAATTTAATCCCTGGGCGAATGCTACCAAAATGTCAAGGCGAGAAAGGCTTTGGCTAGGGTTAAAACCTTTGCCAATAACAGCGTTTAAAAAGCCCATTTGATAAACTTCGCTGATGGCATTGTAAGCCCAATATTGAGTTGAAACATCCTTAAAAGCGATCGCTCGACGAATTTTCCCCTTGGTAAACGCTTTCCGCAACATTGCCGCAAATTGAGCGCGAGTTACTGGTGCATCCGGGCGGAAAGTCCCATCAGGAAAACCTTCGAGAATTTCCATTGAGGCCAATTCGGCAATAAAATCTTTAGCCCAGTAGTCTGTGGAAACATCAGAAAACCCAACCTGGAGAGCGCGAGATATCCCGACTTGGCGATAATTCATCAGCATTTGGCTGATGTCGTAGCTAGAGTTATCGCTGACTTCAATCACCTGCACTAAGCTGCCAGGAGTAGCTTGCAAAGCCTCTGCTAAGTCGGAACTAAAGACGCTCACGAACGACTGACGCACTAAAGCATACTCACCCTGAGTGAAAGAGACGGGATAAACGCTAGTACCTGGAATTGTTGACAAACCTTCTACTTGGAACTGACTACCTTGGAAGGTTTGGGAACTGCTGAGGAAACTAACACGCTGGTCGCTGACTTGGGTGAAGTAGTCGTAGGTGGTGGTACCTGCGTCAATAGTGCCGTTTTGGTCAGCATCAACACCATAAACAGTACGAACAACTTGGTATTCTGTAGGTTTGGCTGACAAAACCAGGTTAACTGTGGTATTTGCCGACAAACATTCAAATTCGCTATAGCCAATAAAGCGGTTTTGAACATCATACAATCGCACGACGATGCGATCGCTAGCTTTTAATCCCTTAGCAAATTTTGCTTTTTGCTTAATCTTGTACTTGTAATCACCCAAAAAGCGCTCTTTTAGATAGCCCTTGCCACCTTTACTCTTGACAGAAATGCGAGCAATCACCTCTGACAAGTTCCCGGATGGTTCCCAAATGGCAAGGCTAAAACCTGTTTTTTTGCCTTTTGCAGAAACACTACTACTGCGGCTTTCTGTGGTGATAGTTTGCCGCTCAATAGTAGTACGACTCCTGGTTTCTACTTTTTTATCGGCTAAAAGTTGTTGACCTGTGGAATTATCAGATATTTGGGCGACGGTGGTAGCAAACCCTGAAGTTGCAGATGCAGAAGCTATTGGCGATAATATTGCCACAGAGGTTGCAGCCAGAACAAATTTGCTCATTTGAGCAAAGTAACTTTGATTCATGTATTTCATCTCATACTACCATTCGTCTAAAAAGTCACAGGGGTATTTGGTATCCCTTGACTCATTAATCCCTTGGCGTGGATGAAACTAACATCTAATCAGTGGCGAGTTATGAGGTCAGAGAACATTAATATATTTGAAGATACACTTTATGAATCTTATTAATGACTGTAACTACACAGCAGCTTGCAACTCAAGACGCTTTTGAAAAATTCTTTTGGACTTGGCAGGGCTACAAAATTCAGTACACTGTCATGGGTACTGGACGACCTCTGGTACTGGTTCACGGCTTCGGTGCTTCCATTGGACATTGGCGTAAAAATATCCCAGTTTTAGCTGATGCTGGCTACCAGGTGTTTGCCATAGACCTTTTAGGTTTTGGCGGTTCCGATAAAGCGCCCATTGATTACAGTGTGGAAGTTTGGGTGGAACTGCTGAAAGATTTCTGCACAGCACATATACACGAACCTGCTGTATTTATTGGCAACTCCATCGGCGCACTTTTGAGCTTAATAGTACTGGTAGAACATCCAGAAATTGCTGCTGGTGGTATTTTGATTAACTCTGCGGGTGGTTTAAGTCATCGTCCCCACGAATTGAACCCGCCGCTACGGATGGTGATGGCAGCTTTTAATCGGTTTGTGCGATCGCCAATTACAGGTAAATTTGTCTATAATCGCATCCGCCAAAAAGCCCAAATTCGCCGTACCCTCTACCAAGTTTACCGCGATCGCCAAGCCGTCACCGATGAATTAGTCGATTTACTTTATACACCCTCTTGCGACCCAGGAGCGCAACAAGTCTTTGCTTCCATTCTCACAGCCCCTCCTGGCCCAAGCCCAGAGGAACTTTTGCCCAAAGTAGAACGTCCTTTATTAGTAATTTGGGGTGCTGATGATCCTTGGACACCAATTACTGGGGCAAAGATTTACGAACAGGCGCGTGAGAATGGCAAAGAAATCAAAATAGTCCCCATTCCTAATGCCGGTCATTGTCCGCACGATGAGGTTCCAGATGTTGTCAATGCTCAGATTATCGATTGGCTAACGCAAAATTAGTAATTTTATGCCAAGACGCAAATGCAAAGATATTTTCTGTCCATGCGTCTTGGCCTATGCAGAGTAGAAATGGAGCTAACAATCTGGGTGAGTGGCTCTTAATCTTTCTAATTGCATCTTGACAGAATCAAACTCGTATGGTGTGTAATGGAGCTTGATGTGCGTAATGGACATAAAGAGGTAATTCCCTCAAATCACCATCCAGATTTTTCTCAACAAGGCTATCAAGTTATCAGCGAACTAGGACGCAACCGAGAAGGGGGACGAATTACTTATTTAGCTAATGTCCTCAACTCTAAGCAACAGGTAGTGATTAAAGAGTTTTGTTTTGCTCGGGCCGATGCTGATTTGTCAGGTGTGAAAGCATATCAGCGCGAAATCGAAATTTTGCAGCAACTCAATCATTCTCGCATCCCTCGCTATATAGATTCTTTTGAAATACCAGGGGCTTTTTATCTGGTACAGGAACATAAAAATGCCCCGTCTTTAGGCTTAAAAAACAGCTTTCATCCAGAAGAAATTAAGCAAATTGCTCTGTCAATTTTAGAGCTTTTGGTTTATCTACAAAAGCAAGTTCCGCCAATTATTCATCGGGATATCAAACCAGAGAATATTTTGGTTGATGAGCAACTAAATGCTTATTTAGTTGATTTTGGATTAGCTAGGATACAGGGTGCAAAAATAGCTCTTAGCAGCTTTGTCGCAGGAACCCCAGGTTTTATGCCACCAGAAGAACAGTTTGGTCATTCCCTGACTGAGGCATCAGATTTATATAGTTTGGGAGCAACACTAATTTGCTTACTTACTAATACCCGTTCTGTTGATATTGGAAAATTAATTGATGATAACTACCGCTTTAATTTCCAGCAATTAGTTCCTCAAATCAGTCCGCGTTTTCGATGGTGGTTAATGACAATTGTAGAACCTAACCGAAACCGTCGCTATGCTAATGCGGCTATTGCTTTAAAAGCACTTGAGCCAATTGAGGTTGTTGGTACTGCCACTGGAATAGATAATTTAATCAGTACAATCCAACTTAGAAAACGAGCTACAGTTCTGGGATTAGCCACTGTTATTACACTAGCTGCGATGGGGGCAACCTTGATGAGTTGTCAGCCTGGTAGTGCGGTTAGGCAATTGCTGGAAGTAAGAGAATGTCAAAGCTTGAATTTCAAAGCAAGTTGTCAACAAAAAAGCGGAAATTAAGATTAATTAGGTTGCATCTGGCTAAGGATTACAGTCGTTTCCAATTGAATAGACTACATGAGTAGGGGCACAATATATTGTGCCCCTAAAATTATATGTATTCCACCCTTGTGAAAATTGCTGTCATTTTCACAAGTATTAAAGACTCGTCAACGGAGTTCAAAGGTGGATGAATCCAGTTCAAATACTCGTCAGATGATGGCAAATCGCGCTGTGGATGTAGGCACAACTGAAGCGTTTAAACTCCGCAGTATGGGGTTAGTTCAGTTTCAAGGCAATAAAGTAGTGCCACTGTGTAAATTGTATCGTCAATGTTTTTGCGTAGGCGTAGCCGGCCGCAGGCATTGCTTGGGAATTAAAAATCAAAAAAGTACATTAGGAGTGCAATAAAACTTTTATCTGCAATTACCATTTAACAAAAAGGATTAACAATGGTTCAATTTATTCAAGGAAGAGATATAACCTTAGCCCAACTCATTGATCAATTTGGGCTACAACGTGCAGACAACGAACACTTTTTTTCAGAGTGGCAGCAAGATTTACCTGAGTTGAGTGATTTAGAAAAGCAATCTCTCAACGAAGTCAAGGCAGAATATTTGCATTTATCACGCTACCAAATTTTAGAACCTGTAGTCAAAATGGTGGTGCTATCTCCACTATTGCGTCTAGCAGGTTTTTATCAACCGCCTTTTTACATTGCGTCGGAAGAAGAGGTAAGAATTTCTTCTGAAGACGAAGGCACAATTATTAGAGGACGTATTGATATCTTGGTGTTTCATCCTCCATTTTGGGTTCTCGTTATTGAGGCGAAACGAGCAGAATATTCTTTGGAGGTAGCAATTTCTCAAGCATTGGCTTATATGTTGGCTAATCCTGGTAATGATAAACCTACATTTGGTTTTGTAACCAATGGTCGAGAATTTCAATTTATTAAGTTAACGAAACAGGGTACACCAAAATATGAATTATCTTACACACTGTCGCTCAATCGTGGAGATGACCTAGATACTGTGGTAAAAGTGTTAAAACGTCTAGCTTATTTAGTTTCGTAGTAGCATGTCAAGTTTAAATTGATGGGTAAGCAAGTTCGTAGTAAGGACTTTAGTCCTTATCTTCCAAGCACTAAAGTGCTTACTACAAACCCTCAAAACTCGATTTCATAATTTTTAATTTTTAATTTTTAATTTTTAATTATTTATGACCCAATACGGTTCGGTTAAGCTCAAAAACAGGTAGACTGAGGGTTGTCACCTAAGTGTAATTACGCCGTATCATTGAAGTGACCTGGTGCTTTTCCTCCTGGAATCTGGCAACTGCGAAGTTTCTTGGTTGAACTGAGGCAGTCTGCTGTTGAGCCTGCTCAAACACTCACTCAACTCCTGCTTAGTTCTAGTGTTGTTCAAAGGAGCATTGAGTCCCCATACACCCATACAATTTATGTATGCTGAGTCACCCGTCCCCAACGATCCATCCAACTCACTCCCCATCAACCCAGACTCGGAGCCAAATCAGCCATCCCAAACCGATGCCCCTTTTCCAGTGGTGGGAATTGCCGCTTCTGCTGGCGGGCTAGAGGCATTTACGGAACTGATGCGCCATTTGCCAACGGATACGGGCATGGCGTTTGTGCTAATTCAGCATTTGTCTCCTGACCATGAAAGCCTGCTGCCGGAAATTTTAGGCAGAGTGACTACCATGCCTGTACGTCAGGTGCAAGACCAGATGCGAGTTGAGCCAAACGCGGTCTATGTGATTCCGCCCAATGCCCAAATGACCCTGGTCGATGGCATTCTGCGGCTCGCGCTCCGGCAGAAAAGTGACGGCAAATATTTACCCGCCGACATCTTTTTTGAGTCGTTAGCGACCGATCGCGGCAACAAAGCGATCGCCGTTGTGCTGTCGGGGATGGATGGAGACGGTGCTGAGGGGGTGAAAGCCGTCAAGATCGCTGGGGGTGTCACCTTTGCCGAATGTGATGCCACGGCGCAATTTAACAGTATGCCCAATACGGCGATTGCAACTGGTAAGGTGGATTTTGTGTTGCCGCCGCAAGGCATTGCTACAGAACTGAGCAATCTCAGTCGCAACCCCTTTCTGGGGCAATCAGAGCCGTTGCAGATCATCCAGGAGTTACCCCCGAAACTGGGTGATCCGCTGAACCGAATTTTTTCCCTCCTCCGCACGACAACTGGCGTTGACTTTACCCAATACAAACCGGCATCGCTGGAGCGCCGCATCCAGAGGCGGATGCTGCTGTATAAGCTGGACAATCTGGCAGCATACGCGCAATATTTGCAAACGCACGGGGACGAAATTCAAGCTCTGTACGAAGAAATTCTCATCCATGTGACCAGTTTCTTTCGCGATCCGCACGTCTTTGAAAAATTGAAGATCCAGATTTTCCCCATGATCAGCCAAAATAAAGCCAGCGATGTGCCGCTTCGGATTTGGGTGGCTGGCTGTTCAACCGGGGAAGAAGTCTACTCACTCGGCATCTGCTTGTTAGAGTTTTTCAGCGATCGCGCCACCGTCCCGCCGATTCAGATTTTTGCTACCGACATTAGCGAAACAGCCATTAGCAAAGCCCGATCGGGCTTCTACCTAGAAAGCGAGATGGCAGGCGTTTCGCCGGAGCGTAAAAGTCGGTTCTTTGTCACCCAGGCAGGGGGAGGGTATCAAATCAGCAGTACCGTTCGCGAATTTTGTGTGTTTGCCCATCATAACTTAGGCGACGACCCCCCGTTCTCGAATCTCGATCTGATTAGCTGTCGCAACCTGCTGATTTATTTATCCGATCGCCTGCAAGAGCGCATCATGGCGTTGTTTCATTACAGCCTCAACTTAACGGGCTACCTGGTGTTGGGTACGGCAGAAAGCATCAAAGCTGCCTCAAATTTGTTTGCGCCCGTTGATGAAGCCTGCAAAATCTATGCCCGACAATTGAGCTTATCTAATCCCTTATTTGCGTTTACAGCCACTTCTGGGTTCGTCCCCAGTCTCCATAATCCGCAGCGCATCCCAGAAAAGCGTTCCATTCCCTTTGATTTAGCCCGAGAAGTTGACCAACTGATCGCCAATCGCTATATGCCGCTATCGGTCATGGTCGATGAACACATGCAGATATTACAGATGCGCGGAGACCTCGATCTTTACCTGAAGTTGACCCCTAGCACCACGGAGCTAAACCTGCTGTCTATGGCACGCGAAGGGCTGGTAACACCCCTTCGCACCGCCCTGTATCAGGCTCAGACAGAGAACGTGCTGGTGCGGCAGGAAGACATTCAAATGGAACTGGGTGGATCGCGGCTGAATCTGGAGGTGCTGCTATTTCGCCCAGCCCTGATGAACGCCCTCTATTTTTTGGTGCTTTTTAATCCCATCTCTTCATCTGCCCCTGCCTCTAACACGTTCACCAGTTCCGCAACGGTAGAAAACTTGGAGCCAGCGGACTTAGCGCGTGAGCTTGTAACGCTTCGTCAGGCGCTGTCTGCCGCCACCCAACGCGAACTCTCGGCCCAAGCGCATCTGCAAGCGATGATGCAGGAGCAAAACCAACTCAACCAAAATTTGCGTATAGCGAATGAAGAGATCCTATCGAGCAATGAGGAACTGCAAAGCACGAATGAAGAACTGCAAACGGCGAAGGAAGAAATTCAAGCCACCAATGAAGAACTCTCGACGACCAATGAAGAACTGCGGAGTCGGAATCTGCAACAAAATCGAGACAATAGTGATCTCAACAACTTTATCGCCAGCATTAATATCCCGATTGTGATGCTGACGAATGACTTAAGGATTCGCCGCTTTACACCAACTGCCCAGCGACTGTTCAATTTCATCCCCACCGATATCGGACGACCCTTCACTGACCTGCATGGCAATTTTGACGTTTCCCAGCTAGAACCGATGATTTTGGAGGTATTGGAGACCCTCAATACGAAAGAACAGGAAATCCAAACAGAAGCCGGATACTGGTATAGCATCCGCATTCGCCCCTATCGCACCACTGAAAACCAAATTGACGGTGTGACACTGTTGCTACAGGATATTAATGCCCTCAAACGCTACACTGCCAGCCTAGAGAGCGCTCGCAACTATACAGAAGCCATCGTTGAGACGGTGCAAATCCCACTGGTTGTGCTGGACGCTGATTTACGGGTGAATACCGCGAATCGAGCGTTTTACGAGACATTTCAGGTTTCTGAAGCTGAAACCATCAACACGTTGCTGTTTGAATTAGGCAATGGGCAGTGGGATATTCCCGAACTGCGATCGATGTTGAACGGTATTCTGGCGGATGAGCTTGCGGTGCAGGATTTTGAAGTCAATCATGATTTCGAGCAGATTGGGCAAAAAAACATGCTGTTCAATGGGTGCAAACTGTACCGAGAAGACAACACAAACATGATTTTGCTAGTGAGCTTAGATGTTACCGAGCGCACGGCGCGCCAGAAGGCTGAAGCGGCCAATCGTGCCAAAGATGAATTTCTCTCAAATCTGTCCCATGAACTGCGAAATCCGCTCAACTCGCTGCTGGCATGGGTACAACTGCTCCGCAACCGCGACTGCGACAAGGCAACAGTCGATCACGCCTTAGAAGCCTTTGAGCAGAACGGTAAGCTACTCAATTACCTAATTGAAGATATTCTGGATGCCTCTCGGATTGCGAGTGGCAAGTTGCAATTGAATAGCCACCCGATCGACTTGAGCTTATTGGTTCAAGCTGCTCTCGATAGCGTTAACTTCTCGGCGGTGGCAAAAAATATTCAGTTAGTGTCATCGTTGAGTTCGATCTCCGTGCTGGGGGATGCCGAACGATTGCAGCAAGTGCTGGGGAACCTGCTCTCGAATGCGATCAAGTTTACGCCTGCGGGTGGACGAGTAGACATCACGCTGTCACAGGTTGACCAGCAGGCGCAAATTCAAGTCAGTGACACAGGAATTGGTATTCCAGCAGAGTTATTGCCACATATTTTTGAGCGGTTCTATCAGGCCGATTCCAGTACAACCAAAACCAATCAAGGGCTAGGATTAGGCTTGGCGATCGTGCGGCATCTCATCGAGCTGCATGGTGGCACTGTGCAGGCAGAAAGTCTGGGCGAAGGACAAGGTGCCACACTGACCATGCGGTTGCCTTTATACGTCCCGCCCCCAACCTCACCGCCGATTGTCGAACCGACGGTAGAAACATCTTTGGACGCTTCGCAAAATCTCCCCTCTCTAGAAGGCTTGCAGATCCTGGTGGTTGATGATCAGGTCGATGTGCTTTTACCCTTGCAGTTTATGCTAGAGACTTACGGGGCAGAGGTGGTGGCCGTAACGACTGCCAGAGCAGCGCTCTCTGCGCTCAACGAAAGCCCTAACCGCTATGATGTGCTGATTTCTGATCTCGGCTTGCCTGATGAAGATGGCTACTTCCTGATTCAACAGGTGCGATCGCTCAGTGCGGCAGCCGGAGGACAAATTCCGGCGATCGCGCTGACGGGCTATGCCAGTAAAGCAGAACAACAACGGGCGATCGAGGCGGGGTTTCAAATGCACATGGCTAAACCCTGTGATCTGGTTCAATTGGGTGCAATAGTTGCCGATTTGGCTAAACGAACTTAACGGCTTGCGGTTACACGAGGCTTTCCTTCACAAAAAAAAATTATATTTCGAGTTTTAATTCGGAGTTGTTGCAATACGGTTCAGTTAAGCCAAAAACCAGATAAACTGAGGTTCTGAACTCGGTGTTTCAAGTTCCGAACACCAATGTCCGAGCAAAAAGGTCGAAGTTCCGAGTTCCGAACACGAATGACCGAGCAAAAAGGTCGAAGTTTCGAGTTCCGAACACGAATGACCGAGTAAAAAGGTCGAAGTTCCGAGTTAAACTTCCGGTTCTACTCCCAGCGCTTTTAACTGAGCGGCTAATCTCTCTGCACGTTGGCGTTCTTTTGCTGCTAACTCCAAACCCCACAGTAATAGTTCGCCGTTGTCATCCCACCAACGTAACCAATAACCTGTGCGATTTTCTCGGCTTCCTTGCCATACGCCTAAAAACAAGTTCATTTCGGCAATCCAGTGACGATTATTTTCATCCGGTGTTTGCAGTTCATAATTTCCTAAATCATCTCGCCGATAAACTTCTAAGACTCCGCCATCTGGTTCAAAAATGGCATAGTTTGGCACTTGTAAAATCTGCTCATAATAAAACCATTTACCAGGGGGATAGGTCGGTTTACTCGAATACTCTCCACCTTCGGTATCTGAGAGAAATTCCATCACAATTACCGGAATATCACCTTGAAGTCGTGGCGTATAACTGCGCTTCACTTCTTCTCTTGAGACTCGAATAGATGATACATATCCCCAATCTGGTGCTTTGACCACAAATCGATTATTCAAAGTGGCGCAGATACCGTAGTTAGTGATGGTTAAAGCATCGGCGGGTAATCTGCCAGCAAGTTCTAAGCTTTCTGTTAAAGCAGCAGCCAAGAGTGGCTGATTAATGTTATCCACTGGCTCGTTCTCTAAAACAAAATCATCAGGTAACTTTTCCCAGGTGACATTATGAGTGGCTGCATTGGCTAGCATGATCAGAATATCTCAAGTACAAATTCAATTTCTAATAGCCCGATTAAAAAATTGTACACGGCGTTACTCCTGAGCAAGGGTTCGCACTTCTTCCACTGACAATCCCAAAGCTTGGGCAATCTGTTCGATGCTCAAATTCATTTGCAATAATCGGGGTATGGCATCTCTTCTAGCTTGTTCTGCAAGTTCAGCCCGTTGTCGTTCTTGCTCGGCTCGTTGCCTTTCTTGCTCGGCGTTGCGAGAAATTTCTGTATAAGTTAAAAATCGTTCTCCATCAGGGCGATATAACTGTAAGCCCTCTGTTGATAAAGCAAACCGAATTTTTAAACGGGGACTCACCCAATCTTCCATTTGGGGGATGACATCTAAACCGTCTTCGCTACGCAACCATCCACACAAATTATTTTTTTCAGGATCGTAAATGTAGTACTCTTCTACGCCATAGCGATCGTAGAAAAGTAATTTCTTGTCCATTTCAGTTTGGGTGTTGCTGGGAGAAAGAACTTCAAACACCACTTGCGGTGCAACTCCCTCCTCTTTCCATTGTTGGTAGCACAGGCGATCGCCTTTTGGTCTACCCAATACCACCATCACATCCGGGGCGTTAACAATTTTGTTGCGTCCCTCTACTGGATACCAAAACAAATCCCCGGCGACAAATACATTTGGATCGTCAGCAAATAGCCAATCTAGATTCTGCTTAATTTCTACAATCCAGCCAAACTGTATGGTATTATTTGCCACTGGTTGTCCGTCACTATCTGGGTAGATGACCTCTGGCTGGGTCGGCGGTTGGATTTGCGATACCATAGCTTCGCCCTCAGAAGGATATTTAATCGGGATGCTTCCAAATTAGCAGACTCTTAAGGATGTCTGCGCCATGAATCTGGAAGGATAACTAACTAAAACAGTACGATTGTTCTACTATAAACTAATTAAAGATAGTATTATTAAGGACTGTTTCATAAGAAACTCCTTCTTCGCCGCCCAATATGTCAGACAAACAGCTAGCAGCATCCTTGAATGGACATCTTCCGTACCCCAGCCACAACAGCCAGAATACCATTCGGATTCGGGGTGCTAGGCAGCATAATCTGAAAAATATTGACTTGGAATTGCCACGCGATCGCCTAATCGTTTTCACTGGCGTTTCTGGTTCTGGTAAGTCTTCCCTAGCCTTTGATACCATTTTCGCTGAAGGGCAACGTCGCTATGTGGAATCCCTCAGCGCCTACGCACGGCAATTTTTAGGACAACTGGATAAGCCGGATGTCGAAGCCATTGAAGGCTTAAGTCCAGCAATTTCTATTGACCAAAAGTCAACGTCTCATAACCCGCGTTCCACTGTGGGTACGGTGACAGAGATTTACGACTATTTGCGGCTGTTGTTTGGTCGGGCTGGCGAACCCCATTGTCCGATATGCGATCGCTGTATTGCACCCCAGACAATCGATGAGATGTGCGATCGCATCATGGAATTACCAGATCGCACCCGCTTCCAAATTCTTGCACCCGTTGTCCGGGGGAAGAAAGGCACACATCGTAAGCTTTTGTCAAGTCTTGCTTCTCAAGGTTTTGTCCGCGTGCGGATCAATGGCGAGATCCGGGAACTGTCAGATTCCATTGAATTGGATAAAAACTTTACCCATACCATCGAAGTGGTAATTGACCGCTTGGTGAAAAAAGCTGATATTCAAGAGCGTTTAGTTGATTCCCTCTCTACGTGTCTCAAGCAATCGGGTGGGATTGCAGCCATTCTGGTAAGTCTACTTGGTGATGATGGACAAGAAAAGGAAGAAGAATTAGTATTTTCGGAAAACTTTGCTTGTCCAGAACATGGCGCGGTAATGGAGGAACTATCGCCGCGATTGTTCTCCTTTAACTCACCTTATGGTGCTTGTCCGCACTGTCATGGAATTGGGACTTTAAGGAGATTTGCGCCAGACTTGATAGTACCCGACTGGGAAGCGCCAGTTTACGCTGCGATCGCGCCTTGGTCAGAAAAAGATAATTCTTATTACTTGGAATTACTCTATAGCGTCGGACAGATTTATGGGTTTGAGTTACAGACAAATTGGGGCAAGCTGACAGAAGAACAGCAGCAAATTCTTCTCTATGGCGAGAAAGATGAACGAGCCGCAGAAGCGCAAAGGAAGCAGAGTTTTAAAGGTGCTATTCCAATTTTGCAACGGCAGTATGAGGGTGGTTCTGAATTAGTTAAGCAAAAATTAGAGCAGTATTTAATCGATCAACCGTGCGAAGTTTGTAAAGGAAAACGGTTAAAACCGGAAGCCTTGGCGGTGAAGTTGGGACAATATGGAATTTTAGAATTGACTACCGTATCAATTCGAGATTGTCGAGAAAGAATTGAGCAATTTAAGTTGAGCGATCGCCAGTTACAAATTGCTGATTTAGTCCTGCGAGAAATCAAAGCCAGATTGCAATTTTTGTTAGATGTAGGTTTAGATTATCTCACCCTTGACCGTCCCGCCATGACTCTTTCCGGTGGCGAAGCCCAACGAATTCGTCTAGCAACGCAAATTGGTTCTGGATTAACAGGAGTTCTCTACGTTTTAGATGAACCGAGTATTGGTTTGCATCAACGAGATAATGGCAGATTGCTCAAAACCTTAACGAAATTGCGCGATTTGGGCAATACATTAATTGTCGTTGAACACGATGAAGAAACAATTCGTGCAGCTAACCATATAGTTGATATCGGTCCTGGTGCAGGAATTCACGGCGGAAATATTATCGCTCAAGGTGATTTTGAGACGTTATTAGCAGCAGAAGATTCTTTGACGGGTGCATATTTATCAGGAAGGCGAGTAATTACCACACCAGCAGAACGCCGAGAAGGAAATGGGCGCAGTTTGGGAATTAAAAATGCCCATCGCAACAATTTACAAAATATAGATGTAGACATTCCATTAGGTAAACTCGTCTCCATCACTGGTGTGTCTGGTTCTGGCAAATCTACGCTGATTAACGAATTACTCTACCCATCTCTGCAACACCATTTAACTAAGAAAGTTCCCTTACCCAGACATTTGGATAAAATCCAGGGATTAAACGCGATTGACAAAGCGATCGTTATCGATCAATCCCCAATTGGACGCACACCACGTTCCAACCCTGCAACTTACACAGGAATTTTCGATGCGATTCGAGATGTATTTTCCCAAACAGTAGAAGCCAAAGCTAGGGGTTACAAACCTGGACAATTTTCTTTCAACGTTAAAGGTGGACGTTGCGAAGCTTGTAGCGGACAGGGTGTGAATGTGATTGAAATGAACTTTCTCCCGGATGTTTACGTGCAATGCGAAATTTGTAAGGGTGCAAGATACAACCGCGAAACTTTGCAAGTGAAGTACAAAGATAAGTCAATTTCTGATGTTCTGAGAATGACAGTTGAGGAAAGTTTGGACTTTTTCCAGAATATACCCAAAGCGATCGCGCGTTTGCAAACTTTATTTGATGTCGGGTTGGGTTATGTCCAACTAGGACAACCTGCGACTACTTTATCTGGTGGTGAAGCGCAACGGGTAAAATTGGCAACAGAACTATCTCGACGCGCCACAGGTAAGACACTTTATTTAATTGATGAACCGACAACAGGGTTATCTTTCTACGATGTTCACAAATTATTAGATGTGTTGCAAAGATTGGTAGATAAAGGTAATTCAATATTAGTAATTGAACACAACTTAGATGTAATTCGTTGTTCTGATTGGGTGATAGATTTGGGGCCAGAAGGTGGCGACAAAGGCGGAGAATTGATTGCTGTAGGGACACCAGAGGAAGTTGCAAAAAATCCCAGGTCTTATACTGGGCAATATTTAAAGCAGGTGTTGAAACAGTATCCGGCGATGAAGAAGTAGCACGGTGCTTTAGTGAAAGATAAAGCATCTGACAAAGCTTGTTGAGAATGCCAAGTTTAGGCTTTACCGTAAAGCACCATCAATCTAGACTTTATGTCTGGTTTAAAAATATTTAATTTTTGACTGTTGTATTGCAGTATGGATGAGTTAACTGTGCATTATCTAAAGAACCTAAGCCACCATCTGCTTTTCTTGTTTTGTGGTCAATAGATATAGAATGATTGTGGAGATAGCCACCACAAATTTTACATCGTTGAACTTTAGGTAAAGCATCTCTGATGAAAGCTGCCGCTTTTGTCTCCCGTGAAAAATTTTTACCTTGGATTTCACTGGTATTAGCTCTAGTTTTCATCTTTAATGATCCAAAATATTTTTCGGCTACTATCTCTTTTATGATGTTTTTCTTATCTATTTCTTGTGATAATTTTTCAATGCTTTTTAGATAAAAATCTTTAACTTTGTCTCTTGCCTTGACTGCACTGCTCTTACTTACTATCTGCGGCACCATGTCGTCGTGCCAAATTACCCATTCAAAATCTTTTCTAACATCTATAAATTTAGGAAATGATTTAGTTTTTTCTAAGTTCAAGATTAAGGTAATCACACCATAAAATGAACCAACTTTATATCTACCATCATGAGTATAAAAATATACGAGCGGATGTAGACCAAGAGATGAAGGATGATTACTGTTTATCCTTTGGGCTACTTTTCTACAATTTCTTAAGAAATCTACAGTTTTTTCTCCTGTAGGATCGTCTTCGATTTCCAATTCGTTAACTACTTCTATACCGGCAGATATTTTGGGAAAATGTCAATCGAGGTTTTTTTGGTAAAAACAGCTAATTAGCCATATCTCCCCTTTGCCAAAACTGCTTTAAAATTTCCCCTGGTTTGCGATCCCAAGTGTCAATATGCTCGTCTATCAAATTATCTTGGTTGAGTTTATAAGTTGAATAGCCATTAAAAAGCAACCCTGCTTTCCAAGAAACGCGCAACACTCCCCGCACCGTCCACTTTGCTAAAATCGTATCTTCGGCTGACTGAGATACTTCATGTACATCAAAGTAAATTTGGGTAAAAAATAGCCGAGCATGAAATCGCAAAGTCCAAAATATAATCCGATAGTTAAATTTGTATTTGAATGTATTTACTGGGTCTTTAAAGTAGATATCGTCTGTATAAATGTCATAAGAAATATCTTTTTCAAAAAGTGTTGGTAAATCCTCTTTTAAAGTTTTAATTACCTGTTCCACCGATAATTGAGATTTCACACGCATTTTTCCTTAAAAAATCTTTTTTAACAAGCGTTGCCAAATAGAAGATGTCCTCTTGTTGATCGCACCACCCACACTCAAATCTGACAGAGTGGGAAATGATGCAGATTTAGCATAAGGGCCATTTCGTAAAACTTTAGCTAGGGTATTGTTATTTTCGCGCAAACCTTCGTAAAAAAATAATACTTCTCCTTGAATCCCAAGTTGACGATTGTATTCAATTGCCTGCACCAGATATTCTGGACTAATACAATAACTGTCAAGCTTCATCAGTATTCCCGGTGCTAACTTGGGCAACGTCGCATCTGTGAACTGCTGGTTTACTAGTTTATCAGCGATCGCAGCGTAACTCCCAAAGTCACGGCGGTAAATCTGCGGCTGAATCATATCAACTATTCCCCGTTTTAGCCATGCGGGTGAGTCTTGCAGATATTCCTGGAATGCCCAATCATGGATATTAGGTGCGATCGCTACTAATAAATTAGGATTCACCGCTTTCACCTCCCCGTAGAGACGCGCCAAAAACTCAGTCAGAATATCTGCACGCCACTGTAACCATTGCCTATCCTTGGGATTCTCTGGTGGATTGCGATCGAATTCCTGGCGATAGCGGCTGACAGTTCCCTCATCATAGCCACCTTCACAGGGGAATGCTGGCAAGCGATCGTCTCCTTGAACACCATCCACATCATAATTCTTTACAACTTCCAGCACCAAGTTCAAGAAGAATTCCTGCACCTGTGAGTCGAGGGCATTCAACCACTCAAAGCCATTTTTATTTAGTAAGTTGCCGTTAAAATCACGCGCAGCCCATTCCGGTTTTTTCTGTAAAAGTACACCACCATTCAAATTGTAGGAACTGGCAAAACCGTATTCAAACCAAGGAATGACTTTCAATCCAACTCGCCGCGCCTCAACTACCACCTCTTCTAAAGGGTCACGGCCTACAGACAGATGGTCAATTTCGACTCCAAATGTCTCCTGCATTGTTTGACTGGGATACAAAGTTACCGCCTTATTCCAAACAACGGGAAACACCACATTAAATCCCGTCTCTGCTAGAAAATCCATCGCCTCAGCAATGCGTTGCTTTGACCTGAGAACTTTACTATCAGTGGTGGTCAGCCAAATACCACGGGTTTCTATTATTGCCATTTCTTTGAAGAAGAATTCAGGAGTCAGAAGCAATTAGTGGACCAAACTTTCTTGTTTTGTGGGGGTTTTAAACCCGATTATTCGTCCGCCAATCATACACAATACCCATACTGAATTCTGACTCCTGACTCCTGAATTCTGTTTGATTGAAATTCTCAGCACCGCACCATCTAAACATTGACTAGCCGACGATACCGAGCCTGTATTATTGTGTAAATTCCATAGGCAACCAAACCTAACGCCACAATACCCAAAAGCCATACCCCGTTAGGCTGTTGCGCTAGCGTCTGTAATACTTCATCCAAACCTTCGGCGGTAGCGGCGTTAGATTGCCTTGCTGCTTCAATTAAAAACCAACCGATAATACAAAATACTATACCCCGTGCCGCCAAACCAAATCTGGAAATCCTCATTACCCATTGAGCTTCTTTGTTGCTTAACTGAGTTAAATTGAGTTCTTTACGAAATTTCCCACTAAAAGCTTGATAAAACTGATAGAAACCTAGAGCAATTACAAACACCCCCGCAGTTCCAACTAACCATTGACCAAAAGGTTGAGAAAGCAAACGTGCTGTCCAATCTTCAGTAGAATCACTACTATTTTTACCGCCGCCTGTACCCATAACAATTTTCACAGCACTTAAGGCTAAACTTGCATAAATCAAGCCATTAACTGCGTAACCAATTCGTACTGCCAAACCTTTGGCATCATTACCTTTATTTTCTGGGTCTTTAATTGCCTGTACAAAACGCCAGATTACGTATCCAATCAAGCCAATTGCAACTAAAGCCAGCAAAAATTTACCAAATGGCTGGTTAACGATTGTTTGGAGAGCGCCTTGGGTATCAGTTGTTTTACCACCGTTGCCAAAAGCCGCCTGTGCTGCCAGTAGTCCAACTATACCGTAAACTACTCCCTTGGAAACATAGCCAAATCGTCCCAGTCGCTCAACCCACAATGAAGCATGGTTTGTCAACTGTTGTGTCATAGTATTTGGGAAGAATTATTATATCTATCCTTTACCAAAATTTACCCACAATTCACATCTACCCCAGGGCAAATTATCTAATGTTTTTGCAAAAAATCACTATCGTAATACTGTCTTTTAATAGATGTAAGACTCCTCAAAATACTATTACAGTTATTAAGTGCAGTATTATTATTTAGTACTTTTTAATCCTGAATTTTGATTAATTATGTCTCTAATAGAAAGTTCTTGGAAACACGAATATATAACTACCAATGGAGTAAAACTACACTATGTTACCCAAGGTGAAGGGCCATTAATGTTGATGTTGCACGGGTTTCCAGAGTTTTGGTACTCTTGGCGGCATCAAATACCAGAATTTGCCCAAAATTTCAAAGTAGTCGCCCTTGACTTGCGTGGTTACAACGATAGTGATAAACCAAATGAGCAATCAGCTTATGTCATGGATGAGTTTATCAAAGATGTTGAGGGAGTAATCAAAGGATTAGGATACCAAAAGTGTGTTTTAGTTGGACATGATTGGGGAGGTGCGATCGCTTGGAATTTTGCATACACTCACCCCGAAATGTTAGAACAATTAATTATTCTTAACCTGCCTCATCCTGCCAAATTTGCCCAAGGGTTACGCACTCCCCAACAGTTGCTACGTAGCAACTACATATTCCTCTTTCAACTACCGTGGATACCAGAATTACTTTTACAATCTTCCGACTACCAAGCTATTGAAACAGCTTTTAAAGGTACAGCAGTTAACAAGAGTGCTTTCACCAAAGCGGATATTGAGGCATATAAAAATGCTGCTGCAAAACGCGGTGCCCTGACAGCAATGTTGAACTATTACCGCAATATTTTTCAGCAGAGAATGCTAAATCCAAGTTGGGGCGTTTTGGAAGTGCCAACACTGATGATTTGGGGAGAAAATGACACTGCACTCGGCAAGGAACTAACCTATGACACCGCAGCTTATGTCCAAAACTTTCAAATTAAGTATATTCCTAATTGTGGCCATTGGGTGCAGCAAGAACAGCCTGAATTGGTCAATCAGTATATGCGAGAATTTCTAATAGACTTAACCTAATTTGCAAATTTACGATCAAATCAATTGATAAAGTATAAATACCTATAAAACTGCCAAATTATGCCAAGCAGTGCAAGCCTTTAAAATATTTAACAGAGATTTAATACTGGCAGCTTTTTAGGGTTTATCGGGTAAAAATCGACCAGAAAACAGGATATATAGAATTTTTTATCTCGCTATTATAGCAAGTTCATATCTTAATCAACTTATTAACGCATAGTATACATTGACCTCACAAAGTTTAGTGAGATAATAGAGTTGTGAGGGACAGAACGGACGCAACTTGATTATTAAGGGGGAAAATATATGAAACTCCAGCTATTAGCGGCCATGGCCTTAGCAACTCCCCTATTTTTCGCTAGCTCGGTTAGAGCCGAAAATCCGCAGGATTTACAAAAGCTGCTTTCAACTGGGGAATGTATCCAGTGTAATTTGTCGGGAGCTAACCTCAGTGGCGCTCATTTAATTGGTGCTGACTTGAGAGGCTCGAAGCTCGAAGGAGCAAACCTTGTAGGAGCTAACCTCGAAGGTGCTGACTTAACAGGTGCTAATTTGGCAGGTGCTAACCTAACATCAGCTTATGTAAGCAATGTTAATTTGAAGCAAACCAATCTTAACGGAGTAAATTTTACCCGCGCTACGATTCACGATTCTAATGTGTATAAAGCATCAATGAACGATCTAAATCTAACTGATGCCGAAATATTTAACACTGGAATCGGGATTGGTGGAGAAGATGCCGAAATTCCCGATTGGAAATAGGCTGAACTGATTAGGCAGGTGAAAATAAACACAACATCAGAGAAACTGGTTTTTGGCCAGCATTATCTTTAAAATCTGCCTATACAAAAATAAAAAATGAAACCCCTCTTGCTTGTAATCACTTTACTATGACGCAAGCAGAGGGGGTTTCTTATTGGGATTGAGCCGATTTGTCTTGGTGCTATTTTGAAAGCACATAATCAATGATGCTAGTTCCTACGGGAAAAACTCACTATCAAATTCGGAAAGTGGGTATGAAAGCGGTTATCGCACCGTGGCAATCTCAAATTCCCACTTCTTTACTCGGTACTGTTTTGCTGACTATAGTCCTGCAAACCACTCATAGCCCTGATCTTCCCAATAGCCTTTAAGAGGCAACAAATTGCTGACGAATGTAATTTGAGTCACCCACTTGCTTTGCTTATAGCCCAGTTTAATTGGAGATGCTAGGCGCATAGGCGCACCATTATCAACTGATAATGGTTGTCCATTCTTTTGATAAGCCATCAGGGTTTGGGGATGTATAGCAGAGGCAAGATCCCAGCTTTCATAGTAGCCATCAGCAGATTTAAAATAGACATAACGGACATTTGACTTCGGCTGTACCAGCGCTACTAAGTCTCGCAATCGCACGCCTCCCCATTGAACGATCGCAGCCCAGCCTTCAACACAGACATGACGAATTACCATTGAAGTTAAGGGAAGTTTTTCAATATCCCCCATACTCAATTGCATCGGGTTACTAACCTCGCCATCAATCTTCAGGCGAAACTGCGCCGGATCAATTTGCGGTGTGAAGTCAAAGGAATTGATTAGCAATTTGTCTGCTTCTATGGCACTAACAGGAAATTCTGGAACTGGTTTCTGACTTAAAAGGAGTGCTTCTAGACGTTGGTTTAGTGGCTCAGATATTTGCCGCAGATTATCTGAGAACAAATTTGTCCCACAGCCACCTAAAAGAAAGCCTACCCCTGAAAGTCCAGATAGTTGCAGTAATTGGCGACGGGATAAGGTGCGTTTGGGAAGAATCAGACTCATATTACCTCTACAGGAACATAGACTTAACTAGACGGATGCTTCCTACCTTCAGGGCAAGTAAGGAATGAGCAATTGTAAACAGTATGACTGTGGGAACAGTTATAAAGTGAACAGTGCTTAGAGTTTGCCAACTACCAAACAGCCCCGAAATCCAATGCAGTTGGGCAGGTTTGTACATCGCCAGACCACTCAAGATTGCCAACAGTAGCACTGGAATGATAGCAGTATAAACTAGATAAGAGTTTGAGAGAGTTATTGCGTAAGTCCTACCTAAGAGTTTCAGAACAAACCTATCTCTGGCTGGCTATCCTGAACTTTGGAACATACAAAGATAATTGATGCTTAAGCCTTGATATGCGATGCCTACAGCAGCAAGCTACGCAACCCAATTTTCTAGAGTAATATTTTGTTATTGAAGAATATCTGCGCTTTGATGATCCTGATACTAATCTATGGACAACAGAGGAAAAAAGCGACTTTTAAAATATTTATTGCAAATCTGACTATCATACCAGCGCTAACTAGCGATTAGGGTGGGTAATACTGCCCACCCTAAGACTTTAACTTGCTACTGCTTCAGCAGGGGCTGTCTCAACAGCAGTTATAGGTAAATAAACACTGACTTTTTTACGGGTTTTGCCCTTTCTCTCAAACATTACAACACCGTCGATTAAGGCGAACAGAGTGTCATCGCTACCAATACCGACGTTGTTACCAGGATGAAATTTGGTACCGCGCTGACGCACGAGAATGTTTCCTGCACGCACAACTTGACCGCCATAACGCTTGACACCCAGACGTTGGGCGTTAGAATCACGACCGTTGCGTGTACTACCCGTTCCTTTCTTATGAGCCATGATTTCCTCTTAATGTATCTGTATCTACTTCTTTTTATTATTCAGCAGCGGTTTCAACTTCTTCAGCAGAAGTCTCATCTAAAATGGGGGTTTCCTTCTCCGCTTCTCCTTGGGCAACAAATACTTCACCGTTAAGGGTGATGGAGTCAATCATAAGTCTGGTAATTTCCTGACGATGCCCCCGTTTTTTGCGGGTTTTCTTTTTCGGCTTCATCTTGTATACCAAGACTTTACGACCTCTGTAATGTCGCATTACAGTCCCTTCTACAGTTGCACCTGTCACTAGTGGCTGTCCAATGCTGACTGCGCCATCGTGCTGCACGAGTAATACAGAGTCTATTGTAACTTTTTCATCTGGTTCGGTAGGAAGCAGTTCAATGTCATAAAACCGCCCTGGCTCTACTCGTATTTGTTTGCCGCCAGTTTCAATAATCGCGTAGGTCATGGAATTGTCCTTGAGGTTGCCGTACAGGTAGCTGGTTTTTATCTCCTGTAGAGAGGTTTTTGCCAGCTTTTGTAATATGTCTACCTGATCCGAGCAGGAATTAGACAGACAATCTAACATACTATTTTATCTACAGGTGCTAAGTCAAGCTTTCATTTGCCAAAATTCGTGATGGCGATCGCTTACTCAAAAATCAGAATTGGTGCTTTTTATTTAAAAACTGCTTCTATCTGAGGAATGATTTTTATAAACTAGTGGAAATATTTTAGACCCAAACATATAGTTTCTTGTCAAAATCCACACATTTATCTTATTTGTTTTAAAATCAAAATTACACGCTTAATCTAATAGTTCTTTACAGAATTTAGTGAACCAAAAAAATCAAATTACTACATTCAAACCTGATATTTAAAACAGGAGATGGATTTGTCATGACACAGCAAAACGCTACCCGACTTTTTCAAGCCGTAAAAAAAGATCAAGCATTGCAGCAAAAGCTTAAAGCAACAGCTGATCCAGAAGCTTTCATCAAGATTGCTAAAGAGCGTGGTTATGACTTCACAACTGATGAACTGGAAAATGAAATCAACAAGTTATCAGAAGAAGATTTAGCCGCCATTGTCAATCCAGGATGGGGAACTAGACGGCACATTCTCCCTAGATAATTCCTATTCTAGAAAACTGAAAGTATAGGAAAAACTGAATTGACAAGTTTTGTTCCTAAAGGGGATACAGTTGCATCATCTCCTTTAGGGGCATTTCTGTTAAACTAAGCAACTCTGCTTCCCATCTCCCCACCTGCCCAATACTGCTCGGGTTTTGCATTTTTAACTCGGAATTGGGTTTTGGGAAAAGGTTAAAGGGTAAAGGTTAAAGGTTTTTTCTTTCCGCTTTCCCCTTCCCCTTTTCCCCTTAACCGACAAGTATTGCCCACCTGCCTAACTCGTGAGTTAGGATGGCTATATTTTAATCAGGTGATATGGAAAGAATAGAAGTTGAGCAAAGAACTATTTTAATTGGTTTGGCAGGTAGCCACGGCTATGGTTTAAATCGTCCTGATTCAGACTTTGATTATCGGGGAGTATTTATAGCGCCCAAAAGGTACTACTTGGGATTTGATCGTATAGAACAAAAAGATACTGGTTGGGATGAACCAGGAATATTTTCATTCCTGGATGGCAACAAAGACACAGTTATATATGAATTAAGAAAAATCCTCCTGTTATTAGCGGGCGCGAATCCCAATGTTTTAGAATTGCTCTGGTTAAATAACTATCCTTTTGTAAACGCAGTTGGACAGCATTTAATTAATCATAAGCAGCTATTTTTGAGCAAGAAGGTAAAACATACTTACACTGGTTATGCCTTTGCTCAAATCAAAAAGATGGAAACTCATCGTAAATGGTTGTTAAAGCCACCACAAAAAAAGCCAATACCATCTGACTTCGCCATAGAAAACGAAGCCCCCCTCAGCAAAGATGAGCTAAATGCTTTTCTGGAGTATCTTTATAATTTAATCAGAGGACGGATTGAGTTTTTGGAAGAAGCGGAACAGTTATACAAATTGCTGACGGCAGATATTGATTTTAAAGGAGTGTTAAAACAATATACTTTACCCGATGAAACTTTAGAATATACTCAAAATTTAACCAATAGCCGTAAAGATTTTATCCGCCTGCTTCAAAAAAGCCAAAATTATCAAATAGCTTTAAGAGAATGGAAAGCTTACTTATCTTGGCAAGAAAATAGAAATCCGGCTAGAGCAGAAATGGAAAGAAAGTCAGGTTTTGACCTCAAACATGGTATGCACTGCATTAGATTATTACGCAGTGGAGTAGAAATATTGCGTCAAGGTGAAGTGATTGTAGATAGAAGAATAGCTGGTGATGTTGAAGATTTAAGAGCTATTTTGAAGGGTGAGTATTCTTATGAGCAAGTGATGAAAATAGCAGAAGATTTAGTCGCTGAAATGGAGGTTGTTTACGAACAATCTACCCTCCCTCACAAACCTGATTTAGAGGAAATTAATAAGTTGTGTATGGAATTGGTAGAAATGCAGAATTGGTGATTGGGCGCATTGGGGATTGGGTATGGGGCATGAGGCATTGTTAATTAGTTTCTTCCCCATTCCCTATTCCCTATTCACCATTAAATACTGTACATTAAATCAGCAAACCCATAGAGGCTGATGATCAGCAATAACGATGCTGTTAGTTGGGTAATTCGCGCCTGGGGTGAGGGCGCGATCGCTTCCCGTACTAAAATAGAAATAGATGCCCCAACTACTAGGCTCAAGCCTAAGATTAAATAGGGTATGTCCGGTAAAATTGTGGCTATTGCCAGCATAGCGATCGCTAATAAAAGCATCAATAATTCTACAAACCTGGGTGGGTTGTATTGGCTAGATAAAACAAAGCTGTTGAACCAAAAAGACCAAAATCTCATAGTCAGTGTTGAATATTGTTAGCGGTAGCGGGGACTTTAGCCCGTGCTGAGTTAAGAGTTGTTAGTTATGAAGCAGCTTTCCATTCAAAACTTTTAACTCCTAACTCCTCACTTCTAATTTTTAACTTCTAGCCCCTAACTTTTGACCTGTGCCGTTTTTTTGTGCAGCATCACTTTCTGGTAATTCTACGCCAAAGACGCGGCTAAAAACTTTGGCGACTTTGTAGCCAGAATCAATCGATTCTAAGGGGTCTTTCCGCAGTCTGTGACGCAAACATAGGGTAATCACACGGCAGATATCATCAACTGTAACTTCAGTGCGTCCTTCATAAGCTGTTAAGGCTTTCGCGGCGCGGTTACTAACAATGTCACCCCGCAAACCATCTACATCCAATTCAGAACAGACTTCAGAAATTTTTACCCGCAGTTCATAGTCAAGTTTCACTTCTGGCAAAAGCTGTTGAGCATTGACAATTTGCTCTTGCAATGCTTCTTGCTGGGGTTTGTAGCTTTCGAGAAATACTAGAGGATTTTGGTCAAAATCTGCCCGTTGTTCTACGATTTGCACCCGCAAGGCTGGTTCTTTTACGGTGTGAATTTCTGCGTGCATCCCAAAGCGATCGAGCAGTTGCGGGCGTAGTTCGCCTTCTTCAGGGTTTCCAGAACCCACAAGAACAAAACGCGCTGGGTGACGGATAGAAATACCTTCGCGTTCTACAGTGTTCCATCCACTCGCCGCCGAGTCGAGCAGCACGTCTACGAGGTGGTCATCTAGTAAGTTGACTTCATCTACATAGAGAATACCCCGATTAGCCTTTGCCAGTAGTCCTGGTTCAAAGGCTTTGACACCTTCAGATAAAGCTTTCTCAATGTCGATTGTGCCACAAACTCGGTCTTCTGTAGCTCCTAGCGGCAGGTCTACCATTTGGACTTTTTTATGAGCTACAGGAATTTCCGCCCCTTGTTCTAAGAGTTGGCGAACTTCATCGCTCATCAAGTCGGGGTCGCTAGGATCGCTACTGAAGGGGTCATTGGCAACCACAGAAATTTCTGGCAGCAGATCCGCCAGCGCCCGGATAGTTGTGGATTTACCGGTACCGCGATCGCCCATGATCATTACACCACCAATTTTGGGGTCAATCACGTTCAATAGGAGCGCCAGTTTCATTTCTTCCTGGCCCACAATTGCCGTAAAAGGAAATACCACGCGACGCGCACTTGCCGTGGATTGAGCAGTTGGACTCACTAAATTACCTTAACAATATTTTTCTTATTACAGTTCTCTATTGTGACACAGGTGGGGTGTGGGGAAGTGTGAAGAGCAGGGGG
>NZ_JAAGOG010000049.1:0-43811 GCF_010747425.1 Nostoc sp. UIC 10630 | reverse complement strand
AATAATCTCAGTTTTTTCAATAAAATGCTATAGCATTTAAGACAGTTAAGAAGATAATAAGGTGGACAGTTAAGACAGTTAAGACAGTTAAGACAGTTAAGAAGATAATAAGGTGGACAGTTAAGACAGTTGAGCAAATATTTAACTAACCTTCATATAGGAAATTGACTGCTTTATATTAACTTCTTAAGATAGGAATCCTATTTGATTTTTGAAAGAAATCACGAGAAAATACGGTTAAGTGTACAAGTGTAAGAGTAGACAATGATAACTCAGCATCTACAAACTTCATCGCCTCTATTCGCCTTGGGATAACCTGTTCCATGCCGCAGCATCTGAGCATTAATAGGGAAAGGCAAACCAGCTAATTCACCAGCCGGCTCAACAATCCCCCATTCACGCACAAATAATTGGTAACTTTTTAACAGTACTGTCTGTTTGCCACAATATGAATATCGACCGATTGCAGTCACTTAAGCAAAAACTGACGAATGACGCAGACTTGTCCGATATCTGGCTATTTTATATGGATCATTTTGCAGATTGGCCGGAATTTACTGACCTGGGTGAGCCTGCCCATAATAAATATCTAGATGCTGTCCTCCAAAAAACTTGTCAGCAGATGTTTAGCAGGGCAATAAATATTAGTGACTTTTTGCTGATCTACATAGCTCCATATCATTTATTTCATGGAGCTTTCCTTTCTTGATGGACGTATTGGGGGTGTGATTTATTTCGAGGATATCAAAATTGGGTTACTTGCAGTGTCGGCAGATTATCCCCCTACCGATGCGGTTAAGTATTCACGTTTTACTGAGATGATTCAACTGTCGGCTCCTAATGGCAACGATGTCTACGACTGGCTACGCCTACGCAATTGAGATTCACTCTTTAATGTATAGTCAAGGGAATCCCGTTATCTTTGGGTTTTAAATTGAGAATAAACGGAACAGCTTTCAATACCCAATCGGACACGGGTGTATAATTAGCAGCTTCTTCTCCAAAGCTAATAGAAAGCATATCTGTATGAATAATACCTGGATTGAGGGGTATAGCAGCCATACCAGTTGGCAATTCTTGTGCCAAAGAACGAGTTAATCCTTCGATTGCCCACTTGGAAGCACAGTATGGTGCAACTTGGGCTGAAGTCGAACGTCCCCAGCCGGAACTAAAGTTAACAATAATACCCCGTTTCTTTTTCACCATTGCTGGTACGAAATGGCGAATTATATTCGCTACTCCTTTGATATTGATATCTATTAGATCAGAAAATTCTTCAGATGGTATTTCCCACAAAGGTGCTGGATAATTAGTAATTGCCGCATTATTAATTAATATATCTGGCGGTTCATATTTTTGAAGTACGTCTAGTGCCCATTTTTTTACAAGCTGTTCATTTGCTACATCTACAGAAGTAAAATCATTGGGCGCACTAAAATTCTGGCGTATTTTATCAATAGCATCTGATGAACGGGCGCAACCAATAACAGTATGCCCTTGTTGAATAAAACCCTCGGTCATCGCATAACCTAGACCTTTACTTATGCCTGTAATTAAGATGAGCTTACTCATATTTTTCTGCTATTCCTGTTCTGAATCAATAATTCGTGGAAAAATAACCACTACCTCTTGCTGTAATAATGAATTCTGGGTTGTTGGGGTCTGATTCTACCTTTGTCCGCAATCGTGAGATATGCACATCTACCACACGGGTATCTGTATTCATCTCTGGTACAAAACCCCACAATTGCTGTAATATTTCTAACCGCGAATAAATCTTTCCCGGCTGTAACTACGTTGTAGCCAATCATTTCTAACCGCGTCTGTAAAATTCGGCGGATGCTGGCTTCGTCATCTACTACTAAGATTGTGCCTTTATCACCTGATAAGTTTCTCAACGCTGTTCCTCCACAGCAAGAACTCTCAACCATCTATTATCTGCTTATTAGGAGTCGAAACCGCAAAACAGTATTGACACGGAATCTCTTGACATTCCCGAAACATTTACCCAATTGGAAGATCCTTTTGTCCAAGAATGGAAGAAGTTAAGCTATTGCCGTCCCTGCCACACTAGCAGAGATTTTTGAATTAACCTTAGCGTAGCCACTGATACCACCTGCTGCAACTGCAATATCTAAATCGTATAAATTATACAGATCCTGATAAAACATTCAAAAGTGGTAGATGAAATTGAACTTATTTACCTAGCAAGATACAAGAAGTATTCGATGTTTTATGTTCTAGTGAAAAACAAGGGAACTAATAAGGGATTTTGCGGAGGTCGAGGAAGCAAATCTAAAAGCGGCTTTAGCAAAGGTTCAAACTGAGGAGGAAGTTCAGGTAGGATAGCCTCACTTTTTTTGCGATGGCGTAACCGCCTACTGGAAGCGATCGCCACATACTTAGTTGCAATAGTTGCAGATTACTTTAAGTGAGATTAACCTGAAGGCTCGAAACTAAGCCAATCACAATTACAACAGGAGAACATCGTGCAAATCCAAATCCATACCGGCCATAACATCGAAGGTCACGAAGCACTAGCAACTTAGGTTAATGGTGTAGTGGAAGAGAGCCTGAGCCGATTCAGCGATCGCATCACTCACGTTGATGTTCACCTGAGCGATTTACAAACTCAATTAGGTAAAGGCAGCACTTACCTTAAGACCGTGGCTTGACAAGGGAGATTTAAGAGTATGACCGAATCAGTATAGCCACAGTGATTCATTCTTGAACCGATTTTCCATCGAAAAATTCGATGATTTGATCCGTCCTTTCACTGTTCCATCCATTTAAAAGAACTGAACCTCAAATACCCAACAGTCAGCGAAGAAAAGTATCAAAAGCTTATGCAAGCAAAGGCAATATTTGAAAGCAATCAATAAAGCTAGAAATCAGAGTTATCAAAAAAACAGGAAATAGATAATATGACATCTATTCAAGGAAACACAAAAATTTCCCAGGTCGAAACCCTTGCCAAATTATACCTGGAAGGCGACCCTGCCGAAATTTCTGATGCAACACTCGCAGAACTGTGTGATTGGCTCTGGGGTGAGTTTCAGAGTACCCCGCTCAATCTAGAATTCTCATGGTACGAGCGCTATAACAATGCCGCAGAGATGTTTACTGACATCAAGCAAAGTCATCTCTGGGTATCTCCCGATAATTACGACACAACGATGGGACTTAACCCCATCTATAACTTTATTTTCCAGGGAATGCACGACAATGACCACTACCTCACTCAGAGCGATTTCAGCCTAAAAGGAGAAATCGCCACCTACAATGCCACCGCCAAACGTGCGCCCAGCCTGGACATTCAAAAGATTATCTATTCTGAAAGTGTGCTGAGACCGGCTGCCTATATTTTCTTAGGTCATGCGCCGATCGCCAAAATTGTCTTTCCATAATTCAATACAGACACTCAATCTATAAGTGTCTTTGTCGCTCAAATTAATCTCTCTGCAACAAAGGAAACATCCCATGACTACAAGCATACTCTCATTGAAGATAACCAAAATTCGTTGGGCGGACATCATTGAGTATCCCCAGCATGGAGCTAAAAGTAAGGTTCTGCTAGAAGATGGAAACTGCCGCTATACGCTGATGTCTCTGGCGGCAGAATCGACCATTGCAGAACATACCAATCCTCGCAATGCGACTGTGAATGTGATTGAAGGACAAGGCGTGCTGACGCTGGAAGATCAAGAGATTGTTCTAGAATCTGGAGTCTTTGCTTTTATACCCGCCAACGCACGCCACGCGCTTAAAGCAGCAACTAACCTCGCCTTTTTATTGACGCTTTCTGAACAGGTTGCCAACTCCAAACATTGACCTAGACGCATTCACTCTAGCTCATGCAGGATATCGCTTCAAAAAACTAAGACACTAAACATCATGATTCGACTGCTCGTTAATTTTTTGGAAGCCTGGTTGAATACTTTTTATCAGGGTCGCGATCGCGTCTTTGCACGATTTTTTGTACTGGAAACCGTTGCCCGTGTACCCTATTTTGCTTTCACCTCCGTTTTACACCTCTATGAAACGATGGGCTGGTGGTGCAAATCTGACTGGCTAAAAGTGCATTTTGCAGAGTTCTGGAATGAACTGCACCATCTGCTGATTGCCGAATCCCTCGCTGGTACGATCGCTGGTACAATCGCTACCTTGCCCGGATAAGCACAAAAAGCTCTATCCCCTACAAGCACATCATTAGGTTTTAGAAAACTAGTCACGCTTGGATGTCCTCGACCCCTTACGGTGGGACAAAAAGGGCTAGGATGCGAAACAGTATAACTGAACAAAATTCGCGGTCTGCTAACCCTGTTCTGTCACTTTGGGAGAAGCCAATGCCTGAAAGCCTTTGAGAGCTTTATTTTTCAGCTTTTGGCTATAAATTTTAGTTTCTGTTAGAAAAGAAAAGCTCAAAACTTTATCAAATCAAAGTTTCAGAGTTTCGCTCCGATTATTGTTTTCCGAAAGTGACAGAACAGGGTTAACACAACAATTTTGTAATTTTTAAAAAGTGGTAATGCTTTTTTAAAGACTGCGTGTTGTCAACCCAGTACGACAAATAATTTGTTATTCTACACCTTCCTTAATTATCTTTTAGTAGAGAAACTACTAAAGTAAAAACATAATCTGAAAGTTCTATTTTTTGATTACTCTTGGGATAAGGTTCAGCCTTAATAAACTCTATTAAATAATTATCAATTTTTTTGATAGCTAAATCCCTCCGGCTTGCATTGTAAATCAAATTTGATTTTCCCAAATCTTCCTTATCTACTAAAACTTTAACAATAATTTGTATTTGTCCTGCCCAGAAACAATTTAGATCGGAAGGACATCTTGAATCTTCTGTTACGTCTAGTAAAGTTAGTTCAAACTTTCCAGAGTTTATACTAGCAATTTCACTAATTTTCAATTGAAACTGCTCTCCAAAATCAGCACTAACCATGTTATGTCGTGTTTCATTATAAAATGTATGAATTAAAAAAAGATTTGTATTTAATTTTTCTGGTACATATACTACTAAGGCATGATTATTAGCCAAAATCACACTAATAAAGAAAATAAAAATCAAACTCAAGACAATCAAAATTTTTGATTTGAATTTTGTCGATTTAAAGGTCATTTTTTACAATTGAAGGTAAGCTAAATTTTTCCAGAAAATCTCAAGACTCTGAACTCCATCAATCGCGGAACTCCAAAGTGTTGCGTCACAAACAAATATGTTAGCCGCACGGGATGCACTTGGTGAAATCTAAGAACATTTTGTAATTGCATAAAGTCGAGGTTTATTGAGTAGGGGCAGGAAATGCTCCTTTACCCCTACGCTTTATCTATAAGCCTGTGGGCAGACTAGTATCCTCAACAATTCCATTGAGCGAAGCCCCAAAACAATCAGCATTAGCCCCCATGCCAAACTTAGCGAAAACTGTCCAAACAGCTTTTCTTACCTTAGCGTGTTCGTCACTCGTTAAGCGTCCCTTCGTAAGCAAGTCATTAAGTGCGCTGAGTATTGCGTCACGTTCATCTAGGAAACTGGGATTAGAGGGAGACAGTTTTAAGGCATCAACGACCATTTGCCAGCCAATCTGATGACCGCGTTCTTGCGAGCCTAATGCATGCCCAATCTGGCGATTCATCTCCATTAATGTGGCGCACCAAATCTCACCGATATTATGTTCTTCGTTGTAGATCCCTGTCCCAAGTTTGCCAAAGCGATCGGGAAAGTTGCTATTGTAGGGAAAGTGACGGATACCTCTTGGATTATCAGTCACCCAATCGCCTATGACAACTTTCTCAACTGGCTTACCGAAATTTTGAATCGTCAGAGCAAAATAGTCACCCCAGCCTTCACCCATTCCCCGACTTTGAGGCTGTTGGAGTCCCCGTGGACTATTCATTCGACCACCGACTAAACGGTTAGTCACGCCATGAGCAAATTCATGGAAGACTACATCTGCATCAAAAGCAGTATGCCGACCAGGAGGATCTACCAACCCCATGTTCATAATGGCTTTTCGCCCATCTGCCAGGGTTAACATATTCGCTGTTCCTCTAACGGTACCAAGAAAAGCGCGAGCATCCACCGGATCGCCAGCAGTTCCTTCCCCTGTAAAATTTATCTTTTGAAAGTTACCGACTGCTTCATTGAAGCCCAACAGGTAGAAGAAATCGTGCATATAGTTGCAGAAGTAGAAGATGTTTAATATCTTCTGTTCATGTCCATCAGGGTCGTTAGGATTGAACACGACATTACCATTTTGCTCCTGCCCCTGAAGTTTCTGAATTTCACGTTCTTGCCGTCCTGGAAATATTTCCTCCCAAAGAGCCGCGATAGTATTATTGCCAACGGACTGGTTGTTAGTACACCAATCACCAGGGAATTGAGGAGGCAGAGGTTGGGGGACTGGAACAGGATACTCATTCAAGTCTCTGGGAAAACGAATCATTCTTCGTGGGGTAGTCCTGGGATTTTCTGTATAAACATTGCCCTCCACAACCGTTCTCATTAAGCTTTGACAGTAAAGAATGTCTGGGTTAGATTGATCGGCTGAGATAATAACTTCGTATTGATCTTGATAATCTGGCAGAGTAATCTGCACGTACCATCCGAGACGTGTCTCAGGATTTTGATAAAAAAGAACCAGATGAGCGGAAATCAAGTCAGCAAAAGGCCCTTTATCCAAGACTGTCGGTTGACTCGGCATGGGAAAAGTAACTAGCACTCGCGGGTTGTAATCGGACAAGTCCACGCTGATAGGGGTTATTGACTGTCCCCAACCGTCTGTTATTTCCTCAGTTTCATTGGGGTTAGCGATATACCCAGCAGCAGCTGTTACGGCTTGGGTAACATCAATTTGCGGCGCAATATTAATCCCGGTTGGGAGATTAACGTTATTTCCGACGACTTCATTAATCTTCTGGTTAGAAGAAAAGCGAACAGTACGAACCATCTGAAAGACAGGAATACCGCGATAGGTTTGTTGTAAGTGAACCGCGCGACTATCAGCACTAGTTGTTTCAATGGTCGGGTCAGGGACGAATTCTACTGGTTCGCTGGGAGCAAATCCGAAAGCAGCACTAGTCTGGCTGACAAAGTTTAACGCTCGATCAATCAGCGATCCATCTGTGCTTGGGGCATTGTTTGAAACGAGAGTGTTGGGCGTACCTGTGAGTGAATTCAAATAAGCGACACTAACAGTATGGTCTCCAGGCAATTGATTAGAGACAGATGACGCAAATTCGCTGAGTTCATCAATACGCGTTTGAGTCGCACGATTTGTGCTGAAATTACGACGGTCAATAGAATGTACCATTGTGCATACCTAACCTTTTTGTAATGAGAAAGCAGAAGTTAAAGAACAAGGGAAAAACTAGTAGTTCGCCAAGTGAACTTGGCGGGGTAAAGGGAAAGGGGGGCCCCCACGAAGTGGGGATAAGGGGCAGGGGTAAAGGTTTTAAATCCCTTACCCTTTCCCCTTTCCCCAGACCTCACAAGCGCATTTTTGGGTTGGCAGACTACTAGGTTTTAATAACCTTTTATGGGCTGAACCCAAATTAAGCATTTGCTGTCACCCATGCAGCAGCGCCAACTACGCGGGCAATATCAGCCGCATAGTCAAAATCCACAAACTTATCTCCCTTTCGGTGGTAGTTGATGTTGGGTTCAGCTTCGGGTGATGTGGGATCGGGACCTACGAAAAAGTCCTCAGATGTAACGCAAGCTGCGTAGCCCCGTTGGTGGAAACTTGCATGATCGCTTCTACCCTCGGCAGGGTCGGGTTGGGTATAGATTTGAGGATGTTCTAGTGTGGGAGACAGAACAGAAACTAGCCGTTCAAGACGTTGGGCGAGAACGAGCGATCGCTTCTGCACGTCGGCACATTTAGCATAACCAGCGTGAACTTCAAAGGAACGAGGAGCTTCGATGTTGTAACCAATCATGTCCATCTGGTACACGCCAACAATGGGAGCAGCGATCGCCGCTTGCGTTCTGGCGTAAGCTTGGCTACCAACTAAGCCATGCTCCTCGGCATTAAAGAGGACAAAGCGAATTGTTCTCTTAGATGGGTTAAGGGAATTAAGCTCTTTGATGACCTCGGCAAGCCCTAAGACAGCAGCAACTCCACTTGCATCATCATCGGCACCGGGGGCAGGATCATTTTTGGCATCGTAAGGCCTATCGCTGGCAGCAGTAGAATCTAAATGGGCAGTGACCAGAACTATCTCCTGTGATTGACTGCCTTGAATTTCTGCCTCGACGTTGTATAACTCCCGTCCTTCGTGGACAAACTGATTCATTCTGACACTAAAAATATCTCCCCCAATGCTTTTTAGGTCTTGTGCTAATGCTTCTGTAACCAACGGCATATCTGGACTGTGAATATGTCGGCTTTTGATAATTCTTTGCTGCTCATCGAGAGGTTTGATCCCTGCATACCTTTCCACATGGCTGCGAATTTTGTCGGGTGTAATGGCTTTAAATTTGTCTAATTCAGCCTGAATTAAGGATGCCTCAGTGGTAGGGGAGGTTAAAAAGCCAGCAGTTCTCGCATTATTACCTTCTCCAAATGGTTCGAGCAAACTAATATCGGGCAGCAGTTTCAGATTATGTCCGTGTTGGGCGTTCTCAAAATGATAGTCCTCTACTGAGCGATCTGATGGTAAGGCAACGAAAAGACCTTCGGTTGAAGAAGCCAAAACCATTTTAGAGGATTCATCATTAGCAAAAAATTCCGTTGATCTTCCTTGTGGGTTGAGAAAGCCAGTGCTTTTTTGAAGATCGTCCCGTAGTAAATAAACTTCTGTAGTCAGGGGATCGTCTTCACTACCCAAGCGATCTACTGCAAATCCCAAATCATCAAGTCTCATCGCCGCTTGGCTTGTGGCGATCGCATAAACCTGATTTCCTTTGTCACCAGTCACATACAAAGGTACAACAGGTAAAGATTTAATGACTTGCTGCCATCCCTGTTCACTGCGATCGCTTGGGACAGTTATGCGAATATACCTTAAATGGCTACCATTGAGCACGTCCCAAACTAGACAAGGATGTGGAACTACACGCCAACCAGCTTGTATTGCATAACTTCGCTCATGACTATCCTCACCAACAAATAGACACTGGTTTGGAGTATCAGAATGGCCTGCTTGACGTGCTGTAAACTGAAAGATTTCTGAAGAGTTTTTTGCACCATAAATGATTAGATCAGAATCGAAAAGATCATAAATTTGGCACTTTTCCAGCACTCTCTTTACGTTTTCGGGTTTATCATCGCCGATATTCGATATGATTCCGATGCGACTGTTGCGCTCACGCAACTGCCGTAGTATATCAGGCACATAAGGATAAACATCTAAACCTTCAAGGCGATAGGGAAAGGGTGAAATTCTTGGAGATCCAAGAGTACCGCCTATGTCAAAAAAAATAACATTATGGGTGTTTTCACTCATAATTTAACTTCCCAAAATTATTTACAATACTCTTTATTAAATGAGGCTTTCTAGTAGTAATCGTACAGAAACTTAAGCTAAAAAACTTTTTACTTGCTTTTAATACAAATCATCCACTATGACAAAGATTGCCTTTTTTCCTAATTCACATTAGGCGTAAGTGGATACGCACAACTTTGGAGATAGTTAAGCAATGGTTGTATACCTTCAGGTAAGCTCAAGTCATCAAATGAGACATTGCACTCCTCGCCTTCAGCCGTTTCAACAGTAATATTGTAGTTAAACAAGTCGCGGGCATGTGGCGCATGATTACTTTTAGCTTTCTGTAGAATGCCACTTTGTTCCACTAAAGACTTTAACTTAGCCGCTTCGTTGCTTGGAAGTAAGTTTGTATCCACTTCGCAACCCCTTCTCAAGCCTGCGTATCCTCCTGACTGAACGAACTTAACTTTCATAGTTGAGTAAGCCTCACTTATTAACTGATGGGCAAGGAAAAGAAGAAAGATCAAAGACAAAAGATATAAAAATAAATGCTTCATACAGGAGAGCGGTCATACACTTTATACTTCATACTTGCTTATTCTCCTTGCCATCCCCTCAAAGAGAGGGGACATTAAGCTTGCTTGTCATTTTTTCTATTTGAGTGAGAAGTGAATGGCACTAAGTTAAGTCTAAAAGCAAGTAGTGTAAGGAGTGTAAGGGTTGCAGAGTAGCAGAGGGGAAGAAGAGTATTTATCCCTTTGGCTCAAATGCGAATGGCACGCTTAAAAAACACAAACCCTTAATATAGCTGGTTTTCGGGCGTAAGGGTGTAAGGGGTAGGGATGTAAAGGAAAAAACTAAGAACCAAATAATACCTACAAATCAACAACTTCCCTACACCCTGCCCTGGCAAAGATTTCAGCTTTTGTTCATGACATTCGACTCAAATACTCGTAGAGCTTCTTCTTTCTCCCGTGCTTCTTTGCTCTCCTACACTTATGGTGTCTTGACCATTCCATCTGTGTTAGTGCCATTCAAATGAGCAGCCTTTGGTCTATATTGTGGATGCTGCATTGTCCCACAAGCGCAACGACGACTAGGATACATACCAAAATTGGATAAATCAATGTGAGTCCCAAAAGCTTTTGGTCCCAAAACTTCCCGAAATTCAAAGTTTTTCTGTACAAATTTAGCGTAATCGTGATTGCCGTCTGTTTGAGCAATTCTAATCATGGCATTAGCCACATCTGCAAAGCTGGCATTAGTGTTTGGGGACTCAATGATAGCACGCAGCACAACTTCACCCAAATATTTCCCAGTTTGGTAGAGAACTTCGGCACTATCTTGCACATAGGGATCTCTGCGTGATGTAAACAAATCTGCCAAAGTGTCGAACACTCCTCCTGTAAATACCTGAGACAAGTCATGTACCTCAGGAGTAACCTCACTGAGTTTTAAGTTATTATCTGCATTTCGCAACCCATTACGTAAGTTAAAAGCCAGTCCAAATTCCTCTGCTAGTTCAGCCAATATATTCTTTTGATGTAAATCTGCTTTCGTCTCCGCGACAATATACTCGACCAAATCCAACTGAGACAGAATCAAAAAGATGGATGTCAAATCACCAAATGACTCGTGTAAAGCTCCTGTTTGTGCTGGCGCATCCCATAAGATCCATTCAGGCTTTAGCGAGTCCAATATTGCATGTCCAGTTTCGTGGGCAACAATATCTAGTGAACGACAAGTAAAAACTTTCGAGGTTAAATTTGAATCTTTAAAGGGAGTGAAATAGAAAAACTTTAAAGCTTTTTCCTCACGGCTATAAAAGGCATTTGCCGTTTCTCCTGCATGAGGATAAACATTGATTGCTTGCTCACCATTATCTTGACCCCACTGCCAATTCAACTTTTTCTTCAATACTCTTTGGTAGAAAGTAAGAACTTGACGCACGACAGTATAAGTATGTACCGCGTCGAAAGCTTCCACATTTGCAGCAGGGTCTGGTAAAAAATCTCGATTAACATCCGCAGGAACAGGCACAACACCCTTTATTCTAATTTGGGAGTCACTAGGCCCATCGTTTACTTCGGTGTGAACATAAACAGTTCTTGGCAATTTTAGTTCTGTTACAGAAGGATCTTGCTTCCAAATACGCGTGCGAGAACCAAGTATAGGTGGATGTATTTGTGCAGGCAAGTCCAACATTTTCTCTGCTACAGCGCGAACAGCTCCCTTTTCAGTAGCAAGAGTCTGGAATTTATCAAATTTGTGAGTGATTGGTTTAGCCGCTGATTCAGTGGTCATAATTATCCCTCTTTATATGGCATTATGCTTTTTTAAGCATTATCAAGTATTGATTCTGTAGTAGTTAGTGATTAGCTTCAGTTAAAATTTTTAATATCTGTAGAGATATCTAAATCCTAGTTTTATCTATTAAAATTAGGAGCTAAATAAGTAGTAGAACCAAAACTATTGTTAAGCCCGTAATTGAATTCTCTCAGTTAGATAGAAAAACTTTAAGACTGAAAACTATCCCATTCATCGAGCAACATTCTGAATTTCCAATAGTTATTAAGTAGACATCCCGAATAATTGATTCTGCGTTGCTCAAAATCCTTAGTAGGGGCGAACGTAATACGGTTCGGATAAGCATTTTTCACAATCAAGTGTGGTCTGGGGAATGGCCTTGCAGGTATTGGGTAAAGGATGTATTCAAAACCAATACCTTTAACCGAACCGTATTGGGGGCGAAGGGTTGTTCGCCTTCATATCATTTCTGGAGATGTCTAGTCTTAAAAAATTGGGTATTTGATATCTGAATCATGTTTCGATACATGATTTCATTATGATAAGCTCAAATAGTTAATCCTCTAACTAAAGTTAGAGGATAAGTAAGCCAAAGGTATAGTATTGCTGAAAATGAGACTAATTAAGACAAACCTCGTCTCTTTATTGGGTAGATTTAGGTGATTTCAATTAGCAAGTTGTCAATACAACAAAATACGGCAACGATAAACTCTTCAATAGAAAGCATCTTTCCCTCATTCTAGTCATGGTGACGATTTTCTCTCTCCAGATGAGGATTGTGGGATTTTTCTTTTCAATCATTCGTACACCAGCCTTTTGTAACGAAACAATACCCGGATTTCTCACCAGAATTCTCAAAGCCTTATACAATCTAGATTCTGGTTTTTCACACTGCATCAACAAATAAACTGCTAAAAATGCCCGAAACATATTCTGGGTAAGGATTATGAAAAGTGCGATGCCTGCGGCGGGCGTAGCCATCGCAGGGCTTGTGAGAAATGCGGAAATAAGTCGCACATCGCGTTTTGTAAAGAAGTTTATACTATTACATTCACTTTTATAGCATTCAGATAATCTTGAAAATATTAGTAACTATGTATTGAGCTTGTTCTTTTGTAGAATAACAAATTATTTGTCGTTGTTAACACATTAGTGCCGCTCTACAATGCACCCTGTCAAGTTACGCAATATCAAGCATTAGCCCATTATACGCAGCATAAGTCTTTTTTACCTGCCGTTGTTCTAAGGAATCCAAAGTGCTACAACATAGCTGGGATGGAAATTACATCAATTTAAAAGTTTAACGACATTAATTTCATAACACGACAAATAAATTGTTATCCGACATTTGCTATGGGGAGATACTTCCCAGCAATTTTTGTTAAAAATACTATAAGTAATTACAAGTATGGATTTGCCACAACCCCTGGAATCCCCCTATGGATTCTGGAAGTCTCCTATTACTGCTGACGCTATCGTTGCTGAAACGATTAATATTCAAGAAGTAGCGTTAGATGGCAAGGACGTTTATTGGATCGAGTCACGACCATCAGAAAAAGGTCGATATGTAATTGTCAGACGAACTGCCAATGGCGAAATTGTCGATATTACTCCAAAGGGTTTCAGTGCTAGAACACTAGTCCACGAATATGGAGGTGGTGCTTTTGTTGTGAAGGACGGAGTTATATATTTCTCAAACTTCAACGATCAACGGATTTATCGACAAACTAATATAGACACCCCCCAGCCATTGACACCTGATGAGAAAAAGCGATACGCAGATGGTGATTACGACGTGGCTCGGAATCGAATTATCTGCATCCAAGAAGATCACACAAATGAACTCGGTGAGCCTGTCAATTCTATTGTTGCGGTTGCGGTTGCGGTTGCGGACAGTAGGAAATTGGAGTCTCTAGTTCAAGGTAATGATTTCTATTCATCTCCTCGACTGACTCATGATGGTAAGCAAATTGCCTGGCTAACCTGGAACCATCCAAATATGCCTTGGGTAGCCACAGAATTGTGGATTGCTAATTGCACAGATGAGGGGAAACTGGAGAACTCACAAAAAGTTGCAGGTGGTTCAACAGAATCAATATTACAACCAAAGTGGTCGCCGGATGGTTTACTCTACTTCATTTCTGACCGGAGCGGTTACTGGAACCTCTATAAATTTGTGAATGGCAAAGTTGAACCAGTTCTTTTGGATGAGGCTGAGTTCGGTCAGCCTCCTTGGCAGTTTGGAACTTCTACCTATGCATTTGTATCTGCCAACCATATCGTCTGCACTTATGCAAAAGGAGGAAGGTGGATACTAGGAATCATTGACCTCTTGACGGGTTTGCTTAAGCCTATCGATACACCGTTTACTTATTTCACAGCTCTTCATGCCACACCCGAAAAGGTTGTGGCTATTGCAGGTTCACCCACTATGACCTCAGCGTTAGTTCAGATTGACTTAAAGACTTACGAAGTCGAAATCCTACGTCGGTCTACTCAAGAAAACCAGCAATGGCAACCTTATTTTTCTACTTCTGAAGCTATTGAGTTCCCCACCGAGAAAGAGTTGACAGCACACGCCTTTTTTTACCCTCCCAAAAATCCTGAGTATATTGCATCTGCTGGAAGTAAACCTCCTCTATTAGTGATGTGTCATGGTGGTCCTACCGCAGCATCTGACGATACTTTAAATTTGTCAAAACAATTTTGGACAAGTCGAGGGATCGCAATTCTTGACGTTAACTATGGTGGTAGCACTGGATTCGGTAGGGAGTACCGCGATCGCCTGAAAGGAAAATGGGGAATTATTGATATTGATGACTGTATCAATGCAGCGAAGTATCTCATTCAAAAAAATTTAGTTGATAGCCAACGGATAGCTATAACAGGAGGAAGTGCTGGTGGATATACAACATTAAGCGCCTTAACGTTTCGCAATTTCTTTAAAACAGGAGCCAGTTTTTATGGCGTTAGTGATTTAGAGCTTTTGGTTCGGGATACGCACAAATTTGAGTCGCACTATCTCGAATGGTTAATTGGCCCTTATCCAGATCGACGTGACCTCTATGAAGAACGCTCTCCTGTGCATCATGCTGACAAACTCTCTTCGCCCCTGATATTTTTTCAAGGCAATGAAGATCGAATTGTTCCTCCCAACCAAACGGAGAAAATTGTCGAGGCGTTGCGGGGTAAAAATATTCCCGTAGGTTATTTTCTCTTTGACGGCGAACAGCACGGCTTTCGGCAGGCAGAAAACATCAAGCACGCTCTAGAAGCGGAACTGTATTTCTTCGATCTATGGCTGACAAAATCAGGTTTGCGTTTTTGATTTATTACCGTTTTGGCATAATCCGCATAATAAAGTATGACAAATAAGACTATACAACACCCAGAACGCTGGACTCGCGACTACATTTTCGACATTCTGCGTGAGATAGGCATTCACTACATTTTTGGTGTACCAGGTACAAACGAAATTCCAATTATTGATGGCACATCATATCCAGAAAATGAAGTCCAATACATTGAATGTTTACATGAAAACATCGCCATCGGTGCAGCGATGGGTTCGGCACGGATGAGCGGCAAACCAGGCGTTGTTGTTGTCCACGTTACACCGGGTATCGCTCATAGCATCGGTAATCTTTTCAACGCCTGGCGATCGCATGTCCCCTTAGTAATACTTTGTTGCCAGCAGCAAAATGAGTTAGTAACACAAGAGCCACTCTTGGCCTCAAACCTCGTTGATCTGGCACGGCAGTATACGAAATGGGCACATGAGGTTCGGACACCCGAGGAAATTGGGCTGGTTTTACAGCGTGCGTTCAAAGAGGCGATCGCGCCGCCTAACGGTCCAGTGATGGTCGCCATCCCGTGGGAATTTACAATGCGCCACATTGATCCCGAAGATCGTATTGCAGGGATCACGCAGATATCGCCCCATTTCACTGGTGACTCATCAACAATCCAGCAAGCGGCTTTGCTGCTGGCAGAAGCAAGGAACCCGATTATCATTGCCGGTGATGCGGTTGGATATGCTAATGCTTGGCCAGAGTTACAGGAGCTGACAGAACTCCTTGGCGCGCCAGTACTACTCCAGACCTTCAGTAGCGTGGCGAATTTCCCCAACGATGACTTCCATTGGCAGGGAGAACTTCCTGGTACCCAATTAGGAATGCAGCAAGTATTTCAGGATCATGATGTTGCCTTTTTCTGCGGCTTCGGTCTTCAAGCTCAGATTACAGTTTTCAAGTATTCCGACGGTCCTCTGATTCCCCCCACTGTTCAGCAGATTTATTTGACGAATAACACCTGGGACATCGGCAAGAACTCTTATAGCCAGGTGGGAATTCTCGGCGATATCAAAACAACACTCCCACTGATCAATAACCTTGTTCGTCAGAATCCCCCGGTAGAGGCGGTAAAGCGCAACGAGAATCTGCGACAACTCAATGTCCAGCGACATCAACAGTGGCAACAATATTTGGAACTAGCACTTACAAAAGATGAGATTTGGGCTGTTGTCATTGCTGACGCGCTCCGCGAGGCGATTCAGGAGCGCGGTCTGGAGAAACAGTTTGTGTACGTCCATGAGGCAGTCTCCGATCCAGCACCGTTCCAGTATTTTCTTCCACTTGGCAATGATGGGGCCACACCTATTAGCTACTATTGCGTAGCTGGCGGCTCCCTCGGCTGGTCAATGCCTGCTTCTCTGGGAATTAAACTCGAAAGCTTTGGTTGGCAAGGCATTGAGACGCGCCTGGTCGTTAATGCCGTTGGTGATGGCTCATCGCTGTTTTATCCGCAAACTTGGTGGACTGCGGCACACCGCGAACTCGGCATACTCTATATCATTACGAACAATCAGGAATACCAAACACTGCAAAGCGGACTGCAACAGGTAGTCGCTGCATATAGCTCTGCACCTGGCTATGGCTGGAAACCGAAGACTAATGACCCTGAGTATCTGCGAATTGAGAGGCCAAAACTCGACTTTGTAGCTCTGGCGAGGGCCTTCGGTGGTCAAGATGGTGAGATTGTAGAGACTTCCCAGGACGTTAGTTCTGCTGTACGGCGCGGCATTGATTATGTATTGGAAACCCGGCGCTCGTATATCCTCGATGTACGAACTGCCAAAGACACGCTTTCAACGCCATTGACCCAGCAGATGTCTGCACGCTATACCGCACAACCGCCGCTCAACTTTTTTCATCGTCAAGCGGAAAAATCATTTTTGCGGACGCAGGCTCCTGGCGCAGTGGTGAATGTTCCGATTATTTTTTAAACCAAAACCAAACACCAATAGAGGATGACAAATCATGGCAGAAATCGATATTGCGATCGTCGGTGGTGGTGTATCAGGCGTCTATAGTGCGTGGCGGCTCAAACAAGCCTACCCAGATCAAAATATCGTTGTCTTCGAGGGGAGCGATTATATTGGGGGGCGTTTGCTCTCAGTGCGCCCGCCCGATATTTCAAACATGGTTGCGGAACTTGGGGGGATGCGTATCCTCCCAGCAGTGCAACCACTGATCGCAAAGCTCATCGGAGAGCTTAATAAAGTCCTCCCACTAGAGCAGCAGATTGAGTTGTATGATTTTCCGGTCGATCAACCACAAAACATCGCCTATCTCCGTGGTGTCTATCTCCGGCTTTCCGATTTCATTATCAAACCGGATAAAGTGCCGTATCATCTCTCCTTTCTGGAACGTGGTGGTACAGCAGGCAGCATCATCATCAATGCGATTGAGCAGATTGTACCGGGAATCACAAATCCAAAGCTTACTGAATCTCAACGCCGAGAGATGGTGCAGAACGCGAGCTTCGCTGGAACACCGCTCTGGAAACAAGGCTTTTGGAACGTGCTAATACGCATCATTAGCGGCGAAGCTTACGAGCTCGGCATCGATGCTGGCGGCTACAACTCAACACTCACTAACTGGAATGCCGCTGATGCAATTCCCTGGTATCTCTCCGATTTTGGCATTGATCCGCAATACAAGGGTTTTAAGAAAGGATTTCAGGAGGTACCCACATCATTAGCGCAGCTTTTCTCCAAAGCTGGTGGCGAAATTCGGCTCAATACTAGGCTTGACGGCTTCGATTGGAAAAACGCCACATTTGAACTGAGCATCCAGGGAGAAACGATCGCTACAAAATCATTGATCCTCGCTATGCCGCGCCGCTCACTCGATCTGCTTGTGCCCACAAGTCCGCCTCTGCTGGAGATTCAGCACCTCATCACTAGCGTCACACCGCGCCCACTCTTCAAGCTCTTCACAACCTATACTAACCCGTGGTGGCGTGCAGCAGGCTACACGGACGATGGTAAGTTCATTCCAGTTGAGTCTGGACGAACAGTCACAGACCTGCCAGTGCGGCAAACCTATTACTGGCCGAAGGACGACGGTAAACCAGCCACCGAGGGGCCATCGATGCTGATGGCAAGTTATGATGATGGCACAGACATCGGCTTTTGGGACGGTCTCCGCCCACAACGACATCAGGCTTGGCAAGCGCGTCGGCAGGTTGCAGAATTAGTGAAAAATCCATACCTGGGGTCAAGCAAGCAAAAGCTTAACAGCGAATGGGACAAATACGTGGCGCCGGCACCGATGGTTGAGGAGGTGGCACGCCAGCTTGGGATCATCCACGGTCTCAACTATACACCGGATGTGCAGAACGCCGCATTCCGCGACTGGGGTGACGACCCGTTTGGCGGTGGATGGAATAGTTGGAATATCGGTGTAAAAAGCTGGGAGGTGAAGCAACAAATTATCCAACCGCTCGGCACTGATTGCTCACTCTACATCTGTGGTGAAGCCTATTCAGACGCTCAGGGTTGGGTTGAAGGCGCACTGCAAACGTCCGACATGGTGCTGGAAAAGTTCGGTATTAGCCCCTTACTGTCTAGTACAGTACAGCGTAAAAAGCAGACCATTAAATAGCCAAAACTTTGCCCTTGTATGTCCGCTTAAAAGGTCACGAGAAACGCATCTTATTTACTAATAAAAACTAAATGGACATAGCCACAACAAGCAATACCCGCGTTCAGTTCTAAAAATACTAAGGAGTCATGATCATGAGTACTAAACCAGAACAAAGTCCATTAAGCTTTGTTGCCCCAATTAAGGCCCCAGTGCCAGAAAACTATAAAGCCCTAAAGGAAATTTTAGAAACTGGGACTTTTGGAACAGCACTAGATCAGATTGGTACAGTGCATTTTGGGCGTTTTATGTTCCTCGAAAAAGTTACGCCAGAATCAGGGGAAGAGTATTATGCTAAATTTGCACTCTTTACTGCCTATGACGGAGATTTTAAGAAATATGTTGATGACTTTGTTGCAGTAGTTAGTGACTTTTTCAATGCAGTGTTAGTGCATTTAGAAAATGCTGAAGGGTTAATTCCAGTCCAAAAAGACTCCGAAGCTTTTGCTGATTATATAAAAAAATATAATCAGCCAGTAAAAGTTTGGTATAGTGCTTACCCTACTTTAAGTGTGGTTAAAATTCGTCAGCTTGCGTCTAACTCCTAAGAGGTTATCTGGAAAGTGTTTCAATGTGACTTTATGAACTTTTAGATCCCCCCTAACCCTTCGATAAATCGGGGGGCACCGGAATCAAAGTCCCCCAATTAATCGGGTAATTTAGAAGTATCTAAACTTTTGATACCGATAAGAGGACTTTTCAAACATCCTTTAAACTAAAACTTAGTTTAGTGGCAACCACACCCCTAGAGTAAGTTGTAGTTAATTAATCTGAGAAGTTCTATTTGGCAACGCTTTTATTTAGAGCTGGACTGAGCAAAAAGGCAGAATATGTAAACTTTTTTGTCGCCAAGTTTAAGGCAATAATTCTCCATTTGTCAAATATCCTACTTCTGAAATTGAGAAAATCTATGACAAATGAAAAAACTCTAACGCAGCTTAACTTTAGTGATATCCAGGGTTATATTATCCGTGGCTATAACATGAACAATGTGCGACATTTTGTTCTATACATTAAAGAAGCGAAGGCCGCAAAGAAATTTATTGGTAGCTTGGTCAGCGGTATTGATGAATCAATTCCTCAGATCACCACTGCTGCATGGTGGGACATAAAACCGAGTTATTGCTTAAATATTGGATTTACTTTTGAAGGTTTAAACGCTCTCCAAATTGTTGCAGATATTGGTAAATCCTTTTCCGGTTCCAACTACAAATCATTTAGACAAGGTGCTATTGCTCAAGCAACTCAAGTAGGTGATATTGGAGAGAGTGCCCCTGACAAATGGAAAGGTGGATTAGGAACATCTAATACTCATGTTTTGCTCTCGCTCTATGCTCAAGATAGTAAGGTGTTAGAGCAGCAATCGGATAAACTGCGATCGCTCTTTAAGGAAGGAGACGCACTTAAAGAGTTATCTTGCTTTGATGGAGCTAAACTTCCTGATGAGAAAGGCCAACCCAGCGATATAGTTCATTTTGGTTACAAAGATGGAATTTCACAGCCGAAAATAGAAGGTGTTCCTACAAAGCGTGGACTTTCAAAATCCCTCGATCCCCAACCTATTATTCCTGCTTATGAGTTTATCCTGCTGGATGATGAAAAAGCTCCTTACTACGTACCGACACCTCCGGAGTTGGGCTTGAATGGTAGTTTTGCTGCTTTTCGAGTCCTGGAACAAGATGTAGCTGGCTTTGAAAAGTTTCTCCAAGAGCAAAAAGATAAAATTGATTCAGACAAACTGGCAGCTAAAATGTGTGGCCGATGGCGCAATGGTGTCCCTCTAGACCTTTCTCCAGATGCTGATCAACTAACCTCCCCTAAAGAACCAATTATTTACGAACAATTTAATAATTTTGATTATTCTGATGATCCACAAGGATATAAATGTCCGATTGGTTCACATATACGACGCACAAATCCTCGTGCGGCAAAAATACAAGGGGTAACAAATATTCACAGACTCATCCGTAGGGGAATTCCCTATGGACTTCCTTATAATCCTAACTCTCCTAATGATGGCATTGAAAGGGGATTGTTAGGTCTATTCATCTGTGTGAATCTCAAACGTCAATTTGAATTTGTCATGGAAGAGTGGGTGAATAAAGGAGATTTTGCTGGTCTACCTACAGATGCTAAAGCTCCTCTGATTGGTGCTAATGACAATAAAAGTGGTCAATTCGATATTCCTGTCTCCCCAGACAACCCCTCAATCAAGTTGACGGGTTTTGATCGATTCATTACAACCAAAGGAGGAGCTTACTGTTTTATACCTAGTATTACCGCGTTGCAACACATAGCTAGTTATTCAACTAAGTAAGTCGCGGAGAAAATTTATAGTCTTCGTCGAAAGGAAAAGAGTTTCACTAAGTAAACTTATTTACCAATCTTGAGATAATTCCTATGACATTTACTGATCAGAATCTAGCTAAACAGCGACCGGATAGTCTAAAAGACTTTTGTTTGCCTCGACGCGAAAATTACTTTCCCTCCCCTACGGATTGGAGAAATGAAGTGCTCTATTTTCTCTTACCCGATCGCTTTAGCGATGGTAAAGAGGATACACGTCCTCTGCTGAATCGACAGCAACTGAATCTGGCCCGCCCTAATCTACCGAATGGGCAGTCTTGGCGATTTGATAAATGGGCAGAGTCGGGAGGTGATCGCTGGCAGGGTGGGACACTCAAAGGATTAGAGTCGAAACTGGATTATCTGAAGCAACTGGGCATGACGACGATCTGGGTAGGTCCAGTTTTTCAACAACGGGGTCACTTGGATAGCTATCACGGTTACGGCATTCAAGATTTTCTAGAGGTCGATCCTCGCTTTGGGACTCGCCGAGATTTGGTCAGTCTGGTCAATAAAGCCCACGAAAAGAGACTACGCATTATCCTAGATATCATCTTTAACCATTCAGGATCTAACTGGCTCTATGCTCCGAATACTCCTGGGGGAGAATTGGAACCACCTTATACGTCTGGTTGGTATCAGTTTGGCTCATGGCTAGGCGATCATGGACAACCCATTGCGGTAAAGCCTCAAACGAGCGCAGAAGGAGTGTGGCCGAGGGAACTTCAGGAAGCAGATTGCTACACTCGTGCTGGCAAGGGAGATTTGGGGCGAGGAGGCTTGGATGATCCCAATGCCGAATTCCGGCGTTCGGATTTCATCACACTACGAGATTTCCAGTTGGAGTATCCTTATCTGTTAGATAACTTAGCCCGATGTTATAAATACTGGATTGCGCTGACGGACTGTGATGGCTTTCGGATTGATACACTCAAGCATGTTACCTATGAACAAGCCCGAAATTTTTGCGGAACTATTAAGGAGTTTGCAGCCAATCTAGGTAAGAGTGACTTCTTTCTAGTGGGAGAAATAGCAGGCGGAGACTATAACCAAGACCGCTATCTGGATGTGGTGGGGCAAAATCTAAACGCTGCTCTGGATATCGCCGAGATGCGGGTAAATCTTAACCTGGTTGCCAAAGGGCTGATAGATCCAAGAGCCTACTTTAACGGGTTTGATCCAGGGAAAGCTGTAATGGGGTCGCATCGGAATATCGGACGGCGGCATGTTTCAATTTTGGATGATCACGATCATGTTTTTGGTGAAAAAATCCGCTTTTCCAGTGAAGCTGCATCGGATCATCAGGTGATTGCTGGAGTAGCATTGCAACTGTTTACATTGGGAGTGCCCTGCATTTACGCTGGAACTGAGCAGGCATTGGCGGGGCCAGAACCGTCTGAACGGAGGTGGTTGCCCGACTGGAAGAAATCCGATCGCTATTTACGGGAGGCGATGTTTGGTCCAGAGCATCCCCGACAATCTGGTGTGGCGGGACTGCAAGCCCTCGATCAAAACTTACCTGGTTTCGGGCCATTTGGGACAGCAGGTGCTCATTGTTTCGAGCCAAATCACCCTGCCTATGTCCGGATTGCGGCAATGGCAGCAATCCGTAAGCAGTTCCCAGTGCTGCGATTGGGACGGCAGTATTTGCGACCGATCGCAATCCCCTTGTTGAACTTGCCCTTTGGCGACCACGGACGGAATGGAGAAATTATCGGTTGGTCAAGGATTTTAGATGATGAAGAGGCGGTTTGTGTGCTAAACAGTCATGGAACTGATAATCGGGGAGCAAGAGTTTTGGTGGATGCCAATCTGAACGTGATCGGAAGTTCAATGAGGGTGATTCTGAATACGGCTGAAGTGTCAAATCTGCCGGGTTACACAGGTCCTCACAAAGTGGGATCAACAGTGTTGGTGCAGCAACAAGATGGGACTGCCTATGTTGAAATCCAACCGATTTCAGCATCCGAATTTTTGATTCTGACGAATTATCCCTGATCCCTGAGGTCAAGCCGAGGTTTTGCGATCGCAGATGCTAAACAACTGACTGATTTCCCACCAGGAGAATAGGAGGAAACTATGAAGTTGAACAGGAAAAACAGTTATTCTCCTTCGAACCGATTTAAATATCTAGCAAAATCATTAGGCGTGTTTATCTTGACTCTCTGTTTTGCGATCGCTGTCTTTCCCACATCAGCACAAGCCAGAGTTATGCAATACCAGAAAGGTAATCCTGCTGATGTTAATCCACTCTTATCTGGGATGGTCTATGACTTAGGCGGTGGGGGGCATGATGTTGATCCGGCAATTCAGTGGATGATCAACCAGGTGAGGGGGTGTAGCAATTGCGCCACCAAAGTAGATGTGGTGGTGATTCGCTCGCCTGATGACGATCCCAGCAACGATGATGCTTACAATCAGCCTATTATGTGCATGCAGGGGGTCGATTCCGTAGAAACTTTCGTGATTGGCAGTCGGGAAGATGCTAATCAGTCTGATGTCGTCAATCGCATCCGGCAAGCCGAAATAATTTTCTTTGCAGGAGGAGACCAGTGCAACTACGCACGAAATTTTCAGCGCACTGAACTGGAGGATGCCGTAAAATCCGTCTATGCACGCGGGGGTGCAATTGGTGGCACTAGTGCTGGTGCTATGATCCAAAGTGAGTTTATCTACAACGCTTGTTTACAAGGACGAGAAAATATCACCAGTGACAATGCTTTACGCGATCCCTATGCAGACATAAGTTTTACCAATAACCTGTTCGAGTGGACAACCCTCAAAGGCACAATCATCGACACGCACTTTGATGTAGATGATCGTATGGGTCGCTTGATGGCATTCATTGCCCGCCAAATCCGCGATGGCATGGCAGATGAGGTTTTGGGCATTGGCCTGCCAGAAGCCACTTCGCTGGTTGTTGATCAGAATGGCATGGCTCAGGCTATGGGAAAAGGACCAGTCTACATTGTCTTAGGCGATCACTTACCTGAAAGGTGTGAGCCGGATCGATCACTCACGTTCTCTAATTTCAAAATATGGAAAGTAGATAATGGGCAGACGTTTGACCTAAAGAACCGACCTACCAGAGGCTATTATCTCAGGACGGTCAATCAGGGACAACTCAGTGCTGATCCTTACCGATCTAACTAATCACTTTAACCAAACCAATGTAGCGGGCTTGCCGCAGCCCTAAAGTGAGAATTCCTTGAGATAGCGTTCCCTCAACTCCCGCTCTTGCATGATAGAGCTTTTTCCAATCAGTGGAAAGCTGTTGTTTTCGCACAGTTTGCAAGGGAAGCATCCACTTTTGGCAGAAATACTCAAATAGCAAGTAAACCATTCAGATAAGCACAACGAACAGAGAGGATGTGATTAATACTCTCAACATTCCACTGTGCGCCAGAAATTTTTATCCTAGCTCCAATCTGTTTAATAGCAGACTCGACCGCGCCAGAACCAATAGAGCAAAGTTGTTCAGCCTGGTAATAGCTGTAATTGACAATACGAGAGCGATGTTTTTCAAGATAAGCAATGAAGTTTTTCGCTTGTTTACCTCGGCAATGAAGAAATAAAGCTTGAGTATTATTTACCTGACCTTGCCATAACAGAGTTTCAGCAGCTTTTAACCGCTTTAAAGAACCACCCACAATGCAAGAGATTCTCTTTGAGGTGATACCAATCTAAGATTTCCCAACGCTCAAAATGCTGTGATTGACCAAACTCTTTGACTAAATTCCAAACGCCATCATGACCATCTCCCAAGCAGACAAGTGGGTTAACCAAATGCTGGCTATTGACATAATCAACTAACGATTGGTTGTCATCAAAAAATGCACCATAGTAAATCTCTTGCAAACGAACGGTTTTATAGTCGCGCCAGTGACAACCTGCTTTCGGTTTACCCCTGAGTCAGACTTTTCCTCCATCTACACTTACTTCTGAAACGGCTTGTAATGCTACGGGTAGCTGAAAATCTTGTTCGAGAACTAGTTTTTGTTGTGTCGTGTGACCAACTTTCACTCCTGTTAATGCCTCAATCTCGATTTCTGCTTTTTGGTATGATTCATTTGCTGATAGCCTTAAACAGCACTTTTGAAGTAATGGACTTAAACGACTTCTTGGCTTTAAACCCAGTCTATGTATCTGTTTCGCTTTTAATTTTAATTCCCCTACTAGACTTTTGATTTTCCTGGTTTTACCTACTTTTGTTCCAGTTCTCTGTTCGATAAAAAAAGGGCTATTTCTGGGCTGACTAGTTCTAATACTTGACTGCGAACTGTTTTTTCTATGCCTTCAAGGTCTGTCAGCAAAATTGTGTCTGCTTCTTCATACAGCAGTGTTGACAATTCTTGTAAGCAGGCTTTGAGCCGTTCTTCTTTCTCTTGGTTCATAGTCTGCGATGGCTACGCCCGCCGCAGGCATCGCACAGGGTTCTTTCCTTCTACATTTTCTCAGAAATGGTAAATCTTCCAAAACTGGATGCTCCCAGTTTGCAAGAGCAACCTGAGATTTTTGTAGTCTTAAAAAGTAAAAGATATAAGAGAATAGGATAGCGCATTCAAATACTGTGGATTGGGTGTAAATAACCTTTCGCAGCGAGGATCTCCATATTTCATTATCAAGACTATTTTTTGAACAAAATCCTTCAGCAAACTTTTCATAAATCATTGTATTTGTTCTAGCAAGGCGAAGGAATGCACATAATTCTCCACCTTGCCAAAAGTTCTTCGGTTCGTTGTTTATTCTTTTTTATTTGCTCCCTCCAGATTTAAAAACAATATGTGTATTCTGTAACTGTTTCTAACAGTCACACCAGTATGTTCTTAGCAAAAATTTCCTGGTTAACAGCTATGTTTTCTTTGACAAAGTAAGAATTATGTGCACAAACTGAATCATAGCCAAACCATTGTTGTGAGCAACTTGTTGGGTTAAGTTTTAGAGTTTCCTCACTAATATCAAACATACCCCATAAAGTACCGCCAACGAGATCACCCTTGGCATCAAGGTTGATCCATTTGTTTACCATAGAGGGTCGGCGACCATCTCTATTTTCTGGGCGTAAGAAGTCGCGCACTGTTCCAATTGATAAAGCACTACCTACGGTAAAAAAGTTCGAGACATATCTTTGTAAAAATTGCTCATTAGCTTCAAGTTCTCGCAATCCTTCGTAGGCAACTACAGTACCCCAACTATGAGAAATGATGTCGATTTGGTTGTTATTAATCAGAAGAGGCTTAACAACATCTGTGAAGCAATCAATGATGCGCTGGCGCATTCTGCTGTTTAACATATAAATGAGAAAGTCGTCAATTGCCAGAGCCGCTGCATTGCTTTCTACCCAATGAGTCTGCATTGCTGAACTTCTGTGGAAACCACCGTTGGTATTTGTCGCTAGCTCTTGTCGCCGTCGATCTTCTAAAATAGCCATAATTTCTCGCCGCAGTTGCCGTTGCTTGTTGGTATCAACTGCATTGACAGCATTGACAAAAGTTTCGGTATTGACTAAATGACTCCACAGCACCTCCAAGCGCGTGTCGCCAAGGTTTCCGTTCTTGAAAACTTCTCCGACGTGCGGTTGTAACGCCTGCCACCAACTGTCGGAATAATGCTCTCTATGTTGGCTAATCCCGTGTACATATACGAGATAATGGTTTCCAACTATGCGTGGTGAGCCATTGCCTAACTGTTGCGATCGCGTGATTGAATCTCCTGAGAAGACACTCCCATCTAGTAGTTGTTCCTGACCAGAAATCGAAATTCCTACTTCATCGAAGGCGCGGGCGATCGCCTGCAACTTTGCATTCCGAACCTCAATCGCATCGCCTCGGAACAAGGTGCGACCAACGAGTTCAATCGCCCCCCGACTGTCTCTGAATAAGGAAGTCCGAGACAGATACTGAGTCAATGTTAGGTAGAAAAGCGCTGCAAGACTCTTACGATCAAACAGATAAGCTCCTTGCCTATCCTTAGCTGTCATAATTTTGTAGGCAGCTAAATTGTGGATGCCGCTGTTGAAGTGAACGCCTCCCCAGTCACCAGCTTCAGTAATCGGCAAGTTCAGGTAATCTCGCATCTGTGCAGGTTGCCGATATTTGCTAGGGTTACTGAGATCCCGGAGCGGTATCCCCGTACCTTGAAGTTCCTCTCCCATTTCCCAGTTCCATGCAGACAGATTTGGCTCTTCAAAATTAGAGACAATGATCCCAAAAATATCTGAGTAGGATTCGTTTAAAGCTCCAGATTCCCCCGCATACTGGAGCCGTGCCGTCCGATCAGTTACTCCGTGGAATATCTCGTGGGCAACAACATCAAGCCCTACAGCATAAGAACGGAGCTGTCCACGAACTTTCCTTTGACCATACACCATTTGCCCTTCTACCCAGGCCGCGTTCCGCCACTCCTGACCGTCCGGACTTTCATTTGCAACTACGCAGTTGATGCTGGAAATTAACGGCCCACCTATATTGTCAATACCATTGCGACGGAGAACATCCCGCAGAAAAATTGCTACCACCGCTGCGTTGGCGTGGGCACTGATCGCTCCTGGTGCCCACTCTGGTGGTTTACCCACATAATTACCTGGTAACAACCCAGAATTCAAGTCCCGAAATTCAAAGTCGTAAGTATGAACATTCAAATCAAGGTCTTGTAGTGTTTTCCTATCTCCTGTCATTAAGCACGAAATTTTACGAAGCTTTTCAAGACCGTCTAGTGCTTCTTCAACCTGTTGTTGAGAAGGAGAGGCTCTATCTAGAACAGCGACACTCGGCGTTCGAGGTAATTTAGCAACGATCTCGCCATTATGTGCATCAATTAAGTAGTCCATTAACAGTGGTATATGCTTGTCTGTTTGTGTTTTCTCCCGACTTTGTTGGCGTACATCCTCAATTACGTATATTAAGCGCCATCGATCAACTGCTGTGTCAAAGTAGTAACACAAACGGGGTGTTGCTTCGAGTGGTTTCAATCCATATCCCGCTAAGTCACGAACCTTATTCAACGCCTCGGCTGGTGAAATCTGCGCTATGGTGTCTACATTTATCGGCTCTCCCAGTGACGAGTTGACTGCAAGTAGCTCGTTCCCATAGTCCATCTCAATAGTGATTAAGGAACCGTAAACTGGAATTTTGTTGTATGTTTGACGAAACTTTACAGTTTTCGTCTCAGTAAGGGGCAATGTCTCGGTGCCAAGGATTTTGAATTCACAAGTGGCGTTGTTCACTTCTGGAGCAGTAAACTGCGGCAGTTCCTTACTTGCCAGAGCCTGATTTAAGTGCTGACGAGCGGCTGTTTCTGGATCAAGGTTACGCAGACCTACAGCTTTTGTCGTGGCGAAGGCAGCTAACGAAGGTCTTTCAGTCCGCAATATATTAGCTACCCGATCTGAAGTTTCGTCTTTTGTGTGGAATGCAAAGGTGTGAAGTCCGTTCTTACTCATTTATTTTTCCTCCTTTTTAATCGTGGAGTCAACTCCTAATGTGTGAGTTACAGACATAATTTCAATCTTTAGCAAGAGCTAAAGCAAGGAGAGTTAAATCAAGATCAACTGTCGAATTATTTTTCTTTATTAATTGTTTTAATCAACATAGAACATCAAAATCTAGTATTTTAAGTCCTTTTGATAGATAAAATGGTTTAGACTACTTAATTGGATAAAGTTCAGCTTATAATATCTCAAATTTTAATCAATTATGTTATGTCTGAGACAGAGAACTGTAGGAAGCTACAGTGCCAAAGTTAATTAGATTGTCAGGTATGTACTCTGAAAGGCGACTTTGGTAGATAAAGGAGATACTAGCAATAAGTTTCTCAGTAAATAGAGCCTCTCTATTAAGCTTGGGCATTCTGAAGGATAAGAGGATAAGAAATGAAGTGTAAAAATGTTCTTATAATTTGAAGGTTATATAAATCTTTTGGCAATGAACGCAATAGTTTAAAATTCTTAACGCAAAAATGCTTAAGTACTCGATTCGATTAATAATACATTATTTTAAGTTCTTGGTATTGATTGACCAAATCTTATATTGTGCTAATTAGATCATGATGAAGACGAGGTTTTGCTGACAAGGTACTTTAGAAAAGCTAATCTACGATGTTGAGCTTTATACTGGGCTACAGGTGCTTGTTGGATTTATATAATAAGTAACTAGGCGTTGCTGAGTGCGGTATGAATTAATCAAACACCAGGATAAAACGATACTTCAAATAATGAAGTAATAATCGAATAGAGTATTGCTTCTGGCACCTCAGTAAGTTTCATCTTGCTGAGATCGAGTTCTATTGCTCCCTCTCGTCGTACTTTTTCAATACGCTGTTCTGCTTCCCGATAAGCTTTATCTCGTGCCATGACCAAATCCTTTCTCTCACTAACAAAATCGGAGTAATAGCCAGACTTTTTCTGGGTAACAGCCGATACAGGTGGTTTAGCCAGAAAATCTCAGCCTTACATTCTAATAAACAGCAAACAACGCCAAAAATGAGTCTTCACAAGTTTCTCAACTTCTTATCCTAATGTCAAAAGTAGATCCGGCTTAGTCATTGCTAGCACTTAGAGATACAGGTGCTTTGAAGATGAACAAGAGAAGCTTTGCAACCATAGACGGTAATGAGGCTGTTGCCCAAGTCGTCTATCGACTCAATGAAGTCATTGCGATTTATCCCATTACTCCTTCTTCACCAATGGCTGAGTGGGCGGATGCTTGGGCTAGTGAAAGCAAACCCAATATTTGGGGTACTGTTCCCTCGGTGGTAGAGATGCAGAGTGAAGGAGGTGTGGCTGGTGCTGTACATGGGGCTTTGCAAACTGGTTCATTAGACATCTCCAAAAATTTACTTACTTTCCTCACAAGTTCCTTAAGTTGTTTTCCTATCATCAAAACTGTGAGACTCATAATATCCTGAAGAGAGGAGAGGCTCAAAGGATGAATTCAATATCTGGTGTTAAAAGTAACAACACAACAAAAATATCTTCTATAACTCACGGTGATAAGCGCTTTAAAATGCTGGAAGCAACGATCAAACGCCACCAGTATGAACAGGATGCACTGATTGAAATATTGCATAAAGCGCAGGAACTTTTTGGCTATTTAGAAAACGATATATTAATTTACATTGCTCATAGTCTCAAACTGCCACCTAGTCGAGTTTATGGTGTTGCCACGTTCTACCATTTGTTTTCACTTGCACCTAGTGGCGTGCATACCTGTGTGGTGTGTATGGGTACAGCTTGTTACGTCAAAGGCGCTCCAGCTATCCTGGCAAACGTAGAAAAGTCTACTCACATTCACGCTGGTGAAACCTCAGCAGATGGTCAAATTTCACTGTTAACAGCAAGATGTCTGGGTGCTTGTGGAATTGCGCCTGCTGTAGTTTTGGATGGCACTGTTTTAGGCAATCAAACTGCTGAATCAGTCCTTGAGGGCATCAAAGGATGGTTGCAAGATGGATCTACCTGAATTAATTGAAATTTCCGAAAAAGAACGTGCTTTAGAGAAACCTGTACAAATTCGTTGTTGTGTTGCAGCTGGTTGCCTATCTGCCAATTCACAAGCCGTCAAACAGCGTTTGGAAGAGGCTGTTATAGCAGAAAATTTGGCAGAAACAGTAGAAGTTCGTGGCGTTGGTTGTATGCGTTTGTGCTGTAAAGGCCCATTAGTACAGGTTCGGAAAAACACCGAACCAGAAAGTCTAGGTAAGCTTTATGAGAAAGTTACACCTGGTGATGCCTCCTCAATTATCACTGCTCTCAATGGAGGAGAAACAACAGTTCAACAAGGTGATTTAACTCATCCATTTTTTACTGCTCAGATGCCGATTGTTTTAGAAAACAGTGGCAAAATCGACCCAGAACGCATTCAATCTTATATTGCTACCAAAGGTTATCAAGCGCTTTACCATGTCTTACGGGAGATGACACCCAACGCAGTAGTAGATGCGATTACCCGCAGTGGTTTACGGGGACGTGGTGGTGCTGGTTATCCTACAGGTTTAAAATGGGCAACAGTTGCGAAAGCAAAAAGTAGCGAACAAAGCGATCGCAAATTCGTAATTTGTAACGCCGATGAGGGAGATCCGGGGGCATTTATGGATCGCAGCGTCTTAGAAAGCGATCCTCATCGCGTTTTGGAAGGAATGGCGATCGCAGCATATTCTGTAGGCGCAAATCAAGGCTACATCTACATTCGGGCAGAATATCCCATCGCTATCAATCGTCTGCAAACTGCCATTCGTCAAGCCCAACGCCTTGGCATCTTGGGCACTCAAATTTTCAACTCTCGATTTGATTTTAAGATTGATATTCGTATCGGTGCTGGGGCTTATGTTTGTGGTGAAGAAACTGCTTTAATGGCTTCTATTGAAGGTAAACGCGGCACTCCTCATCCCCGTCCGCCCTACCCTGCGGAGTCTGGTTTATGGGGTCATCCTACTTTAATTAATAACGTTGAAACCTACGCCAATATTGCACCCATTATTCGCAAAGGTGCTGACTGGTTCGCCAGCATTGGTACCGAAAAGAGTAAAGGCACAAAGGTTTTTGCATTGGCAGGCAAAATCCGTAACACAGGTTTGATAGAAGTGCCGATGGGAACTTCATTAAAGCAGATTGTGGAAACAATGGGCGGTGGCGTACCAGATGGCGGTGTGGTAAAAGCAGTACAAACTGGCGGCCCTTCCGGGGGATGTATCCCAGCAACAGCTTTTGATAGTCCGGTAGATTATGAATCACTCACTCAATTGGGTTCGATGATGGGTTCCGGCGGCATGATTGTCATGGATGAAACTACCAATATGGTGGATGTCGCCCGCTTTTTCATGGAATTTTGTATGGATGAATCGTGTGGTAAGTGCATTCCCTGTCGGGTAGGAACGGTGCAGTTGTATCGGTTGTTAACAAAGATGAGTGAAGGTAAAGCATCTCTTGCTGACTTGGAATTGTTGGAAGAACTATGCGACATGGTGAAGCATACTAGTTTGTGTGGTCTTGGTCAGTCTGCACCCAATCCGGTATTTAGTACCTTACGTTATTTTCGTGATGAGTATTTGGCTTTGATCGACAAACCCATTACTTAAACTGTATGCGGTAGCATCAGTATTAGGAGGATGTCACTTTAACAATATGTGTGCGTCTGCAAAGGATTTACAGCAGTTTTGGCGTTGCTGATTAGATATATAAATCTTGGTGTAGAGACGTTGCATTGCAAGGTCTCTACAAGGGTTTTGAAATCACGCAAAATCATTTTCATACCTGAATTCAGCAACGCTGGGTTATTTTATGCTAGATTACCGCTTTTGCCGACAGGGAATTTGAATAATAAACTCTGCACCCTGTCCAGGTGCTGAAATGCACTCTATTGTCCCGTGATGTTTGTCTACTACAATTTGATAAGTGATTGATAATCCTAAACCAGTACCTTGTCCCACAGGTTTAGTAGTGAAAAAAGGATCAAATATTTTTTGTCTGATATTATCACTCATACCAACCCCATCATCCCTAATGAAAATAGCGACTAAATCAGGATTCACTAGTTGGGTACGAATAGCGATCGCACTACAATCACTCTGAATTTCCTCTGCTGTTTTTCCCTGATTTGACCTTTCTAAAGCATCAATCGCATTATTCAGAATATTCATAAATACCTGATTGAGTTGCCCAGCATAACATTCCACATTTGGCAACTCACTATAATTTTTGATAATCTCAATTGCAGGCTTACCTGGTTTGGCTTGAAGACGGCTTTGCAAAATTAGTAACGTACTCTCAATTCCCTGATGAATGTTAACAGGTTTCATATCAGCCTCATCTAAGCGAGAGAAATTACGCAATGTCAGCACAATTTCTCGAATGCGTTGCGTGCCAATTTTCATCGAAGATAAAGTTTTAGGAATATCTTCTTTAATAAAATCAATATCAATATTCTCTAAAAACTCTTCAATCTCTGGTGCGACATTGGGGTAGATATTTTGATAAATATTAATTAAACTAAGTAAATCCTGTGTGTAATTATTAATGTGATCTAAATTGCCATGAATAAAGCTTACAGGGTTATTAATTTCATGAGCAATACCAGCAATCATTTGACCCAAACTGGACATTTTTTCTGTTTGAATAAGTTGAGCTTGAGCTAATTTTAATTCATGCAATGTTTGATTTAATCGCACATTCTTTTCATTTAACGCCCTCGTTCTTTCCTCAATTTTTTCCTCTAAATTTGCGTAGAGTCGGGCATTTTCTAAGGAAATAGCTGCTTGCGAAAATAGTATTTTCAATACTTGTATTCTATCTGACGTAAATGCTCCCACTGTTAAATTATTCTCTAAGTAAAGTAACCCAATTACTTTGCCTTGATTCACAATAGAAGTACACATAAGAGATTTTATACGATGCTCAATAATGTATGGGTCTATCGTAAAACTTCCTTCACTACTGGCATCAGATAAAACCACATCTTTTTTTGTTCTTGTGACATAATTAATCACAGATACAGGTAATTTCTGACCATTTTCGACTGGTATTGATTGACCAACAGTTAAATCATCTTGGTCTACATCTGCTTGAGCTTCAATAAATAATTTTCCTCCTTTCTCTAGAAGCAATATACCAGTTTGAGCGCCAGCATTCTCAATTACAATTGTCATTAATTTTTCTAGCAAACTTTCCAATAAAATTACTTCTGACAAAGCTTGCGATGCTTTAATAACTGTAATAAAATCTAGTCCGCTTGACTTTTCATTAGCAGTAGAAGTAGTAATAGTATTACTTGTAAAACCTAGTTTAGAGTGAGTGGAAACCTTAGCAATTAATTCTGGGTATTTTGATTCCAGATCCTTAAATTTAGCACTTGCTCCCCAACGGCGATAACCATAATGTGCCTTTTTCATGTATAGTGAGGCAAATTCATTTCTTCCTAGACTGAGATAAAATTCTGCTGCACATTCATAAGCTAGCGCCTCTTCATGAATATATCCAAAATTATGAGCGCCTTGAATGGCGCGATCGTAGTGTTCCATTGCCACTAACACTTGACCTAAAAATCGTGCTTTTTCTGCCTCTACTAGATCGTACTTGTGCTGATTATTTACAGGTGCATGATCTGCCCATTCTTTTAATTGTTTTTGATTTTGTTCTACTATCTCTATATTAGCTTTTGTATCTGTTTGAGAATTAGTCTTTAAAAAGAAGGCCAACACTGCCAGAGAATAATAAAATTTATATTCACATAGATAAACAGTACCACTAACAGCAACTTCATACTGTTGTGCTAATTGAGCATTTTTAACAGACTGGCTATAATCTTTAAAGAAATAACTCAAAATGCTTTTGGCAAGATAACTATAAAAGATAGCTGTAATATTTCCTGCCATTCTCTGCATTATGGATTCATTAAAACTATCACCTTCTAAGTAAGATTCATTATCAGTCCCTTGAACTAGTTCGATTACCATTTGTTTTAAAATAAGCAAACAAATGGTAAAATGCTCTTGTTTTATTTTGTGTGCTAAATTAATATATTGTTCTAGTCTTTGTTCAACAATCTCTAAGTTTTCTCCAATCCAAAAAGGATGCCAACAAACTAATAGTCCATTGTAACCCACATACTCAATATCACCTGTATCTAAACCACTTTGAACACCATCTTGTAAAGGTTCTATAGTTGCTTTAATATGCTCTTTCCAATGCCTAACAAAAATATTAAAGAGTGCATAAACTTTAGATTTGATTTCTCTAGCATTGAATTTATCTAAAATCTGCAAAGATAATTTACCAAATCTATAACCTGATTCAATCTCCCTAAGAGGCCCACATAAAATTAGCCCATAAAAACCATAGGCATAAGCTGCAAAAGATGAATTGCCATACTGCACACATAAATCAACCATCGTAAAAGCAATCAGTGGTAAAAGTGCAGGATCTGCTAAATAAGCGGGAGGCATAGCTGTCATTAGTATCCTCATAGCAGCTAGCTTATGAGCATCAGTCATTTCTGGCAGATTGACTAATTCTTCAACTTTTAACTCTGCTGGTGGAGTTTTAGATAAAGAAACTCCCAGCATCTCTAAAACCTGCAAATCTAAATCTAATGCTTCTCGCATTTGATTTTGAGCAACATAAAACTGAATTTTCTTCTCATATACTTTAACAGCATCAAGAATAGTTTTACTATTACTTGTAACACTGATAAATAATGCTTCTGCTTGCTCAAAATTTGTATTTAAATACTCTGCTTCTACGGTTTCCACATGGAGCTTAAGAGCTAATTCATAATGGTTTTGCCAACAATCGACTGTAAGTAAACTTAGACCTTGCCTCAGAAACTTTACAGCAGATTCGTAAGCAGCAGAATCCTTTGCTTTCTGTCCAGAAATAAGATTTAACTTAGCTACTTTATATCTTTCTTCTGGAGAGGTAATCAATTCAATACCGATATTTAATTGGTTAACAATATCGAAGATTCTTTCTTCTAGTAAACTTTTGTCTATATTCTTTAATAGCAGTCTACCAATATTTAAATGAATCTCCTTTTTCTGCTCATCGGGTATCAAAGCATAAGCAGCTTGTTGCACGCGATCGTGAAGAAATTTATAATCAATTACAAAAATTTCAACATAATCTAATAGATGTGGTAGTTTATAATTATCGCTTAAAGGTAGAATTAAACCAGCTTGTAATGCTTCCCAAATCTCTAAAGCTGTGTCATTATGAGATTTTTCGTTAACACAAGAAAGTATATTTAAATTAAATCGATTGCCAATACAGGCAGCTATTTTTAAAATATTTTGTGTAGTATCTTTGAGCTTTTGAATTTTACCTATCATCAATTCAACAACATTCTCAGTAATTTCTAGCGTCTGAATGTGCTGAATGTCCCATTGCCATTGACCAGTGAGAAAATCAAATACAAGTAAATTTTCTTGATGAATAAATTTGAGTAATTGATTGATAAAAAATGGATTGCCAGCAGTTTTATTGAAAATCAATTTTGCTAATTCTTTGGAGTTCTCTAAACTAGATTTTAGAGTGTCGCTAACTAATTGACAAACATGAGTAATTTTTAGATTTTGACAGTGAATAATCTGGACAGAGCTACTATTTTTTTCAATTTCCTGCAAAACTAACATTAAAGAATGACTAGCATCAACTTCATTATCTCGATAAGCTCCTATGAGCAATAAATATTGAATTTCAGTATCTGTAGTTAATAACTGAATTAATTTTAATGAAGCTAAATCAGCCCATTGTAAATCATCTAAAAATACAACTAATGGATGTTCTTTTTGAGCAAACACATTGATAAACTTTTGAAAAACCAAGTTAAAGCGATTCTGTGCTTCTGCTGAAGCTAGTTGTGGGACTTCTGTTTGTTTACCAATAATCAGTTCTAGTTCAGGAATGACATCAATAATAATTTGAGCATTCGGAACTAAAGCCTCTAAAAGTTTTTCTTTCCAAGTAGATAATTGTGCTTCACTTTCTGTCAGTAATTGCTGTATTAACTCTTGAAATGCTTGAATCAGGGAAGCATAAGGAATATTGCGCTGAAATTGCTCAAATTTACCAGCAATAAAATAGCCTCTGTTTTTGATAACAGGTTTATGAATTTCGTTAACTAATGCTGATTTACCAATACCTGAGTAACCTGCAATCAATATTAATTCTTTATTTCCTTGATTAACTTTTTCAAAAGCATTCATTAAGATATATATTTCTGCTTCTCGTCCATACAACTTTTCGGGAATTTGCAGTTGGCTAGAATGATCCTGCTGGCCAATAGAAAAGTTGGTTATAGAGTTAGTTTGCTCTAATTGATCGAGACAAGTTTCTAAATCCGCTTTAATCCCAAAAGCACTTTGATATCTTCCCTCAGCAGTTTTACTGAGTAATTTCATAATAATTGCAGAAATTACTTGAGGGATTTGTGGATTTAATTGTTCTACTGCTATGGGTTGTTTAGCAATATGACAATGAACTAACTCCATTGGATCGGTTGCTGAGAATGGTAACTGACCTGTGAGCATTTCATAAAAAGTTACACCCAAGGAATAAAAGTCTGTACGGTAATCAACTGACCGATTCATTCTTCCCGTTTGCTCTGGAGACATATAGGCTAGAGTTCCTTCAAGCATATCAGGATTACTGAGTTTGGGTTTCTCTTGAAAAAGCAATGATGAGATAGAAAAATCAATGATTTTAACTTGACAGGTTGCTAAATTAACAATAATATTTTGTGGTTTAATATCTTTATGGATAATATAACTTTGGTGTAATTCACCTAAAGCTTGAGTAATTTGAATGCCTATATTGAGAAAATTTCGTAACTCAATTTTTTCTGCCTGGATAGTTTTGTAGAGAGAAATGCCATCAAAATTTTCTAAAACAATAGCAAAACCATTGTTGTATTTTTCTAAACTATGAGCTTGAATAACTCCTGAGATATCTAATTTTTTGATTAGCCCATATTCATGTTTGAAGGCTGCTATATCTCTTGGCTCAGGGTATTCTGTTTTTAAAAGCTTAATAACTACTATTTGACCATCTTGATTTCTCCTAGCTCGATAAACAGCAGTTTTTATCCCCTCATCAATTAATTCTATAATTTGGTAATTTGATAATGTAATCATTGGTAATACTAATATTTGAATAGCATTTCAAAGTTTTAACTAACGATCTTATTATTCAGAGAATAATAAATACATTTTTAAAGTCCATTGTACAACAAACTTTAAAAATGTATCGGCTTACAAAATAGTCTAGGTTTTAGAAACCTCAATAATCCTAAATTCTGTTGAATTTGTCAAAATACTCCTGATTAATTTGAATATACCCTTATAACCAAGAATCCCACTCACCAATAATTTCTTTGGTGTATTTTATATGGAAGCATTGGTTGAGAATAGCTCGTGTTGCTTGCATTGCAGACATGACTGTAGCTTCCACACAACCGGAATTGTAACCGTTGTTAATCCAATCGCCAGCTAAATAAAGGTTATCAAACCCAGATTCATCAGTTTTGAGCCGATGCTTGCTACTTCCAGGTACAGACAGTACATATCGTTCTGATGGGTTAATGTTAACTCGCCAGTATTGAGCTTTAAAGCGTTCTACTCCCTGACGGTTTTGAAAATCTATTAGTAAATCCCAATTCAAACCTTGGGGATTTTTTGGCTGAGTAGCATCAGGCCAAAGCTGGCCGATGTGATTGTTGAGGAAGTTAATTGCTTCTTGTTCTACCTTTTTTTGGGCTTTAGCTGGAAAATCATAAGCTGTGTGGGGAGGAATCCCTGGATCTGGAATTACACCGGTGAAATAAGCTGCATTGTAAGGATAATGATCGGAAGGCCAATTTTCTCGTTGTACTAACTCGCTCATATCTGCATAGACATCGAGTGGTTCAACGTAAGCTCCTAGCACAGGGCTAGATTGTTGCCATCCTAATTGCGATAAGGTAGGCTTAAGCCATATTTGCCCCCCTTGAGTAGTTACTGTCTTGACTTGCATTAACATATCGCTCCATTTTTGGTGAGCCGGATTTTTTTTAGCATGGAGCAATTCACTGCAAATGGAGGGTAGGGCGGCTATAGAAATTCCTAACAACACAATATCAAAATCATTGCCTTTGGTGAGGGTAATTTTGTCTACATTCTGCCAAGGTGTCCAATATGACTCAAGGTTAATTTCTTGGTCTTGGAGTTTTTGGGCTTCTTCATCGACAATCTGATCGTAAAGAGGTTCACTAGGCCAACAACGAATGTCTTTAACTGTGATAAGTGGTTGATATTCTTGCTTTGGGTTTTTTAAATTTACTTGACGAGCCAAAGTTATACTGGCAATTGATTGCTGATTTTGATCCAAATGCAACTGCTTGACAACATGGAAGAACTTGAATTTGACACCGCGACGCTTTAGCACTTCATATAGTGGAGTGATGACTACCTCTGCCATCCCTGATTGCATTTTCCACATGATTGCGCCATTATATTTGAACAAGATAGTGGTGAGGACACGAATAGCTGTTCCGGCTGCTAGTTGGGGTTTATCGGTATTACCTTCTGGAAAACCATACACTAAATCGTATAAGACGCGAATAAATGCTGATTTAACGCTTGATTCTCTAGCCCCGTGTTTTAGTAGCCAGTCTCTGTAGTTGTACTCATCTAAACTATCTAGGGAACGAAAATGAATTATCTCATCCACAAACAAACCCCGGATGTTTGCTAATGCTAAATCGATGAGTGTTAAACGCCAAAACATATCAGGGTTTTGCCCAATCTTAGATTCTATCTGACAGATTAACTGTTCTTTAAAGCGGTCTATGAGCTTAAGAATTAACTGATGATGTTCGCGTCTGTGAGTCTTGGTATTTCTGGGCAGTGATTTAGCTAGGTTGTAGGCAAGATTTAAGAATACTTTTTCAGAAGTAAAATCTAGATTTTGAAGGATATTACTAATAAATTGGTTGATATTGTTCAGCCATCCTCCCCAAAACATGGGTTGTTGGAGAAATAACTGAATCAACTGGCTAGGAAACTGTAAGAGACTACTATCTGATAAACATTCCATTACCTCTTTACCTAATGCTATTTGTTTGGCAACAGATGTTGAAGAACTTTTGGTAGACTTTGACTGACTATAATCTTCAATTACTGTGTAAGTCTGAATGACGAATTCAATGGTTGTGCAGATATGTTCCCAAAGGGAAGAAATGCCGCCACCTTCCCAAGGAACTAGAGAATTGGTAGGAAAATCAAAAGGCAGAGTTTTCCAATTTTTATTGATGTATTCTTCTAGGACGATGAGACTGTGGGGTTTGAATGCATCTTCTATGGTGCTAAAAGGCCCGTTACCACCTAATTCGTCGTAGCATTGCTTGAGTAGACGAAAAGCGTTTTCGTAGAATCCAAAAAAAATGTGCAGTCCGTGCTCTTCGATGCGATAGTCTGGTTCAGAATTGGGTGTATGGGGTTTGATGTTGCGTCCAGTTGCACATTTACCACCCAAACGCCAACCTGTTTGATAAATAGTAATATCGTAGAGACTATCCCACCCTGGTTGACTGGTTAATTCATAAGCAGTGGTTAGGGATGATATTCCACCGCCTAAAATAGCGATTTTTTTGGGCTTCAAGGTTTCAGACATATTTGTTTTTCCTGATAGATGCGAGTTTAGAAAGTTGGGGCGACTAGAAATTTGGGCGACTAGAAGTCGCAGCTACACAGACAAAACCTGCCTTCGCAGGTTAGTAAACCATTGATTTTGCATTAGATGGACTTTGCTTGTGTAGTAGGAAATTATATTTGCCCAATGCTAATTTTTCTGTGGTGCTTGCCAAACGGCTTTCCCATCTTTGAGGGTGAAGTCGAAGTGCAACACGAAACCAAGTTTTACGGGGATAGTTATGGATTCGCTACCTGCGGGATAACCTTTGTGTAGTCCTAAGTCTTGGACGATTGGTTGACTAGCGAAATTATTGATTTTTAGTTGAAATTGATCGCCAAAGAGTTTTCCGCCATAGAAAGTTTGTAGCTGCATGGGGGATTCAATCAGTGCTTGATAGCAGGCTTTTTTGCTGTTTTCTACGTCGCGGATTTGTTTGAGGGTAACGAGAGGGACGATTTTTTCTAGGAGATATTCGAGGAGATTGAAGGGTAACTGTAAGCCAGGAATCAGAATTTCGTTATTGTCAAATAATAAACTAGCGATCGCTCTTGCTGCTTCCTCAAAGGTGTCCCATGTCTTGATGGCTTGATTCTCTCCTGTATTGACGCGTTGAACTTCCAGCAGGCGAGCATCTATAGATTGGCTGGTAGGAGAAAATTCTTTAAATACTAAGGTGTCTACAGTAAATAAATCCGGTTCTTGATTTAATTCAGGGATCTGAAATAGGCCAAGTTCTTTAAAGAAGCCATAGACTTCTCTACCCGAAACTAGGATGGGAGAATTATTCACGTACACGTAAGGCATAAACCAAGCTAGGCGTTCGGCTATAAATAAAGGCCCGACTCTTTTACCTACCACTGTCAACATCCAAAAGATGGCTTCTTCTTCATGCACAGTTCCTTTGTCATAGTCGGGAGGATAGATGGAACTTAAAGAATCTATCTTGTTAAACGTTAGGACGAGATAGTTCATCGCTGGGCGATATTCAATCTCTCCGTTATTGGGATCGTTCAGATATTTATCACACACCTCTTGCAACTTCGCCATTGAACCCTCAACGACAAAGCCGTACATTTTTGTCCCTTTGATTTCATAGGGTTGGTTAAAAGCCTGTCCATCTGCCCGTTCTATATATTTGGGATATGGTGATTTGTCACCACCTCCGCAAAAGTAATTTTTGAAAAAACTATTCATATCTTGTTCCATATTTTTGCCTTTTACTGCTAAATCTTGGAACAATTGATCCGGCTTTTGTTGCATCCGGGTAAAGTAATTCGTGAGTTTTTGGGGCTCTTGAAGTAGGGCCGTAAATTCACTAACAGCACCTAAAGCCGTATGGAAACTTGTTTGCATTGTCTGCAAAGGGTTGTTGGGGTTCATCGTATTTTGGGTAAGTGGCTTGGTTTTTTTATACCAGTCTAGTTGCCTAATCATATATACAGAGAGATGAGAATATTAGATACCTCTCTGTTTCTGTCCTATTGTGTCAAAGGAGTTTTAATTTGTCCTTATTAAAATTAGAAATTTTGAAAAAATGCTTAAAAATGCTTATATAAGTGCATTTTAAGCTTTTCTCTGGTTCAGGGACGCTGTGTCATATACTTCTCTGGTGCCCAGTTCAACCGTTTAAGCAACATGAATTAACCTCTTTAGTTTGTCTTGCTCCAGCTAAACATTGCTCAGGTAGAGGTTTCCACCATAATTACCGCAAGAAGTAAATCAATATATTCTAATAATTTGATGTTAACTTTACAAAGGTCAGAAAATAGTGAAATTTTATTCAAGAATAAAATTTAAACTTGCGTAATAGGACGTAGAAGCAGTAAATTGCTCAAAAGACTTACACCGAAATTGTACTGAATTATTTACCTTTTGTATCTTATTGATTTGTGTGAATACATGTTTTAAATCCTTTAGGAAGATCCTATGCAATCAAGTAATGTAATGCGTGGTGTAAAGGTTTTGCCTTCTGTACTATCACTTACTTTTTATGATAAATATTCCAGTAATATCATAGGCTATTTTTCACATCACAGTTCATCTAATCGGCTAGTGATTCTACTGACTAATTTAAAGCAACGTAAGACTTTAGAAGGAATTAATTCATTCAAAAATTTAGTTGGAGAAGAATTCAGAAGTCAGAATTAAGACGCGACGCTGCGCGAACGAATACTCGCTACCACTTTGCTATCGTAAACTCGCTCTAAGCGTACTCCTGCAAAGAAGCAAGCTACGCATAGCGTCTCTAATTGCTATGCCGCAGGCTTTAGGCGGCTCTTCAGTTCAGGAGTCAGAATGGGCTAAACCCTAGCTATCCGCTAACAGAATGAATTCGTTTTGATTAAAATCACTTGCCCTAAACCAGAAAACTCAATGCTGTATCAAAATTTTCAAACTCAAGCCGAGCTAGATTACCAGTACAATCCCAGTGAACTAGGTCTTGATATACCTGGATACATGAATTTGTATGCCGCAAACAGTGCTAAGGTGCGTGAAAAACTGCGCTGTCATCTAAATGTTTTTTTTGGTTCTACCGTAGCCGAACATCTAGATATTTTTCCTGCAACGCAACCACAAGCACCAATTTTGATATTTATCCACGGTGGCTATTGGATAATGTCCGACAGTAAAGATTTTAGCTTTGTCGCCCAAGGTCTTGTAGCTGCCAATGTTACAGTGGTGGTAGTCAACTATGCCTTGTGTCCCAAAGTAACCATTGATGAGATTGTCCGCCAAAATCGTTCAGCGATCGCCTGGATTTATAATAATGCAGAAAGCTTTGGTGCAGACCCGAATCGCATCCATGTAGCTGGTCACTCAGCCGGTGGTCACTTAACTGCGATGCTCATGGCTACAGACTGGAAAAACGACTATGGGCTACCAGATGACATCATTAAAGGTGGTTGTGCTATTAGCGGTTTGTTTGATTTGATGCCATTTCCCTACACTTGGCTACAACCCAAAATACAATTTACTTGGGGTGAAGTTCTTCGCAATAGTCCTATCCGCCATCTTCCTGAAAAAGCTGGTTCTCTACTTGTAACTTATGGCGGCAAAGAGACTTCAGAGTTTGAACGACAATCGCTAGATTTTCTGGCTGCATGGAAAGAAAAAGAATTACCTGGTGAATATTTACCACAGCCTGATGAAAACCACTTTACGATCGTGAATGGTTTTTTAGATAGTGACAGTCCATTGTGTACGGCTATTTTGAGACAAATAATGGTATTGGAAAAGGAACCCAATTTTTGAAGCTTTAGTTTCTTCTAATACTACAGTAAAGCAATTATTTTTATCTTTTAAGAGCATCGGGATGAGGGGGCTAGCACTGCAATCTTTAAAGTACTGCAACAAATATAATTGTCATCATCAATCCCTGTGGTTAGGGATTAATCTAGCGATCGCTCATACGGAACCGCGATCGCTTTTCTAATGAATCAAGCCGCGATTGCACTACTTTACAAATCCCGCGCAACCGAACCTACTAGTTCGCCAAGTGAACTTGGCGGGGTAAAGGGTAAAGGGGAAGGGGGAAAGGTTTCAAATCCCTTACCCCTTACCCCTGCCCCTTATCC
>NZ_JAAGOG010000048.1:0-44109 GCF_010747425.1 Nostoc sp. UIC 10630 | reverse complement strand
CCCTTGTCCCCCTTGCCCCTCTGCCCCCTAGCTCTTATCAAGCTACAGAGAATCTATAAACTGCTGTACTTTTTCCAAGAGTGGCTGGTGTTCGATTTGCTCTGCTAAATCTTGAGCGTTTTGGTAGCACGATCGCGCCATTTTTTTACGTTTCGTTGTGGCGTAAAGGGTTCCCATATTCAGTAAAGTTGAAATTTCTCCGAGATTGTCGCCCAGTTGTTGATAAATCACAATGGCTTGCTTGTAGAACTTCATTGCTTGGCGATGCTGTGCCAGGGTGCTGTAAGTAAAACCAATGTTGTGAAGGGTTGTTGCTTCGCCTGCGCGATCGCTGATTGCCCGACGTGTCAAAAGAACTTGATAGTAGAGTAATAGCGCTTGTTTCGGTTTTCCTAAATCACTATAGATTGAGGCAATATTATTCAAAGTGGTTGCTTCACCAAGCACATTCTTGACGGCTCGTTGTATTGGAAGCGCTGCTTCAAAAAATTCTAGCGCTTGCTCAAACTTGCCTAAGACATTGTAAGCAAACCCAATGCCATTGAGCGTTGTTGCCTCACCAGAAAAGTCACCTAACAATCGCCGCATTCTCAAAATTTGGTGTTGTAGCAACAGTGCCCGTTTCGGTTCTCCTAAGCGGGTATAAATTAGCGCTACATCATTAAGAGTAGAAACTTCACTTTGAATATCTTGCGATCGCCTAAAGATTGGCAGTGCTTTGTCAAAATATTCTAAAGCTTGCGAAAAGCGTCCAAGACGGCTGTAGGTAGAACCCAGATTGCTAAGTGCAGTTGCTTCTGCTGGCGGGTTGCCAATTTCAATCGCAACCGAAAGCGCCTGATTAAAGCGCTCTAATGCTCTTTGAGGTTGCCAGCAACTGAGGTGAGCTAAACCGAGATCGTTTAATGTGTGACCTTCTCTGGCTCGATCTCGAATTGCTCTAGCCAAGTGTAAATTTTTGGTTGCAAGATCGAGAGATTCTTGAAATTTACCGCGCTGGTAGTAGCGGTTTGCTTCATCACGACGTTGTTCCCACTCTTTGACTTGATTTAAAGGTTGCTTCATCTGACCTCAGTTGCTTTCTGCGATAAGTAGGCAGGAAATCTCTTGGGAGTAATCCCTCTTAGGTTTCCCAAATTTTAACCTTAATCTTCTATCTTTAGATATAAGACGTAAATAGAGAAGTATGATATTGTTCCATATCTATAGGAATATTTATGAAGCAATTAATACAAATACTCCAATAGGGGCGTAAATCTGTGCATCCCTAGTAAAAACCTATATTCCAAGTAATTGAAAGGCTAAGATTGCCGAATTTTGACAGAATTCAGCAATTTTGTTGTCAGATAAGCTAACGCGCCTACATATTGCAATATTTTCCGTATAGACCGTCATTTGTCATTTGTCATTTGTGTTTACCAAGGACAAAGGACAATTGACAAAGGACAACCTCACCAGTTGATGTGCAATCTTATTTGCGTAACAGCTTATTAGCAGGCAATTCTAGAGTACAGGCAGTCTTACCAAGATGCCGCGACCAGAACAGGAGTTCAGATTGAACTAGCAGTCTCCCTAGCCGCTTCTCGCAGCCGCTCCACATCGCGTATCGGTGGGGCACCAAAGAGCCGCTTGTACTCCCGGTTGAAGTGCGAGGCATCGTCATACCCCACTCGGTAGGCAGCACTGGTAGCATCAAGCTTTTCCCCCAGCATCAGACGGCGAGCCTCTTGGAGCCGCAGTTGCTTTTGGTACTGCAAGGGACTCATGGCAGTGACAGACTTGAAGTGATGGTGGAAGCCCGATACACTCATTCCCAGCTCTCGTGCGATGCTTTCAATCTTGATCGGCTCGTTAAAGTCTTTACGAAGTCGCTCGACGGCTCTAGCGATGTGGTAGGTGTAGCCACCCAGAACTGCAATATGACGGAGCCGATTACCTTGCTCTCCCATCAGGAGTCGGTAAATGATTTCCCGCTTAATCAGTGGTGCGAGAACATGAGCTTCAGCAGGGGAATCTAAAAGCCTGACGAGCCGCACTACAGCGTCCAACAGATTTGTATTCAACGGACTTACATCAATAGCTTTTACATCAGCACGGCTGCGCGATGAGGGATACCCTGCCTCGACCATCACTGAGCCAACGAGGGTAGGGTCAAGATCGAGGCGAAGACTAAGGTACGGTTGCGCCTTTGACGCTTCCAGAATTTGGCTGATAATCGGCAGTTCGACCGTAGCAAGCAGATAATGCATCGGGTCGTACTGATAGCGATCGCTGCCCAGAAGAACTTCTTTGCTGCCCTGAGCGATCGCACAAAAGGCAGGGATAGAGACACTATGAACACATTCCGAAGGTGAGGAGGAGCGGTTGAAGTGCAATCCTTTCAGAGGCTCAATCGTCCCATCATGACAAATCGCCTGTGCAATATGCTCTTTCAGTTCTTCTCTGTTGGCTTGCGCTCTGTCTACCTCGCGCTTTGCCTGCGGATCGTTCATTAAATCGATATTGGCAGCGTTCATTTCTAAGTTTGCAGGATTGTACAACAATCTTAGACGATCGTCCTATTACTTGTTCTTCAGGATTCTTAGAATGAAGCTAAAGCAATGAAAAATGATTTCAGCTTCTTATAAGCATTCTGGATTTTTATTCAAGAGAAAACTCGGTTTTGATTTGGCAAGAGACTTGCCCGCTAGCCACCAAAATGGCATCAAGTGAAGGAATTAAGAAAATGGACATCAAAAGAAGTGGCTCACAGCCTTCCGCCAAAGGGCAGGCTGATTATTTTAGCGGCACTGTCCGCATTGATCCCCTATTTGAGGCGCACGAGCCAGCACGCACGTCTGGAGCCAGTGTCACGTTTGAACCTGGCGCTCGGACAGCATGGCACACCCACCCATTGGGACAAACCCTGATCGTGACAGATGGTTGCGGTTTTGTCCAGCGCTGGGGTGGAGCGATCGAGCAAATTCGACCGGGGGACGTAATCTGGTTTCCACCGGATGAGAAGCATTGGCACGGTGCCACCGCAACCACAGCCATGACGCACATCGCTATTCAGGAATGGCTCGATGGTAAGCCTGTGGACTGGCTGGAAAAGGTCAGTGATGAACAATACAGCGTTTGATTAAGTCTGAGTCAAAGGAAAATAATTATGAACAAAGTCTGGTTGATCACAGGTGCCGGCAGCGGCATTGGCACCGGAACCGCCAAGGCGGCATTGCAGGCTGGCGATCGTGTAGTCGCGACCGGCCGAAACCTCGACAAAGTGCGTAATGCCTTGCGCGACGTTGCAAGCGAGAATCTGGCATTTGTCCAGTTGGACGTTACGGACGAGGTACAGGCGAAAACAGCCGTCGAGGAGGCGGTGAAGCGGTTCGGTCGTATCGATGTTTTAGTTAACAATGCGGGCTACAGCCTGCTTGGTAATTTTGAAGAGATGACCACAGCCGAGATCGAACGCCAGTTTGCTACGAACTTCTATGGTGTGGTGTACGTCATGCGCGCGGTGCTGCCGATTATGCGTCAGCAGCGGTCGGGTCACATCATCAACATCAGCTCCGTTGCTGGCGTTGTCGGATTTAAGCACTGTGCCGCCTACGCCGCATCGAAGTTCGCGGTCGAGGGCATCTCGCTGTCAATCGCGGTCGAGGTCGAGGGGTTCGGCATCAAGATGACGGTCGTCGAACCTGGCTTCTTCCGCACGGATCTTCTGAACGACCAGAATGTCAGATGGCCCAGCAACACCATCGAAGACTATGCCGCCGAGGGCAACAATGTCCAGGAAACGTGGTCGGTTTACAACGGTACGCAGCAGGGCGATCCGGCAAAGTTGGGCGATGCTCTGGTCAAAATCGCCGGAATGGAAAATCCGCCGAAGCTGTTCGTTGCTGGCAGCGACGCGATCGCGGCGATCGCGGTGGCTGTCGAGGAACGATTGCAGGCGACGCGTGCCCATGAAGAGCTATCGAAATCAACAGACGGTTCGTTCTAGCGATCGCGCAAGACGCATCATCAAATCTACGGATCTGCAACACTTCACAAATTTACACTGTCAGAAAAGTCCTACCTGCAAAACAAAGGTTTTAAGGAGAAAAATAGTGACGACAAACGAGAATGGAAACTACATAGGAAAGGTTGCGTTTGTGACCGGAGCAGCGAACGGCATCGGTCGAGCTACGGCGCTGGCATTTGCTCGTGAGGGCGCTAATGTAGTGGTCGCCGATGTTTCAGAACAGGGCAATCAAAAAACGGTACACATGATCGAAGAACTCGGTGGACGAGCGATCGCCGTCAAGTGCAACGTAACGCAAGCCGAGGACGTGAAGGCGGCTCTTTCCAAGACCATCGAAACCTTTGGGCGGTTGGACTTTGCCTTCAACAACGCCGGTGTGGAGCAGAAAAATACAGCAACTGCGGAAATCGAAGAGGAAGAGTGGGATCGAATCGTAGACATCGACCTGCGCGGCGTTTTTCTGTGCATGAAGTATGAAATTCCACTGCTACTCAAGCAAGGCGGCGGCGCAATCGTGAACACATCATCGGGTGCCGGGGTCATAGGCATCAAGGGCGGAGCCGCATATACCGCCGCAAAACACGGCGTGATCGGACTCACCAAGTCGGCGGCTCTCGATTATGCCTCACAGAACATCCGCGTCAACGCCGTTGCCCCCGGTTACATTGACACACCGATGATGGATCGCTTCACTGGCGGCACTGCTGAAGGACGCAAGCAGGTAATTTCAGAGGAGCCGATCGGACGGATGGGTCAGCCCGAAGAGATTGCCAATGCCGTTGTCTGGCTGTGTTCAGACGCGGCTGCCTTCGTTGTCGGACACGCCTTGGTCGTCGATGGCGGTCAAACGGTGCAGTGATTGTTCGTTGCCAATACGATCAAACCCTAAACGCACAACAAAGCATTGTCGCGATCGCCACTCAGGAGGGAATAGCACGCTTGTTAATCGCAAAGCCCTGATATAACAAGATTTTTGAGTGTGGGGAGTGTGGGGGGTAAGACTTCTTCCCCGTCCTCCCACACCTCCCACACCCTGCCAGCAAGGAGGTTTCAGCTTAACAAGCGTGCCATTCACTCAGGAGGTACTCGACGGCAAGCCCTTGGTGCATGGAAAAGGTCAGCGACGAACAATATTAAGACAGATTCAAGACCGAGTAGAAGGAAACCAGTTTATCTTCCAGATTGGAGCATCAATTTATGTACAACACAAAAGCTTATTCCGCAGCCAGTGCAACATCTGTCGAAGTCATCCCCATCCAGAAGGTCAACGAAGCTTACGATCGCCTGCTCAAGTCCGATGTAAAGTACCGCTTTGTGATTGATATGGCATCCCTGAAATCTGCATAACCGAGGTGGAACCTCGAAGGAATAACAATGCAAAAGCGCAAACTTGGAAACAGTAATCTAGAAGTCTCGGCGATCGGGCTGGGCTGTATGGGAATGAGCTTTTCTTATGGCCCGCCCAAAGATACGCAGGAGATGACCGCTCTTCTTCGAACTGCCGTCGATCGCGGCATTACATTCTTTGACACCGCCGAAGTCTACGGCCCATTCACAAACGAAGAGCTTGTGGGCGAAGCCCTCGCTCCCTTCCGGGGGCAAGTGATCATCGCCACCAAATTCGGGTTCGACATCAGTCCGAATTCTATGAAGGGTTCACCCGGATTGAATAGCCGACCGGAGTATATTAAGGAAGCCGTGGAGGGTTCACTCAAACGACTCAAGGTCGAGACAATCGACTTGCTCTATCAGCACCGAGTTGACCCGAACGTGCCGATCGAAGATGTGGCAGGGGCAGTGAAGGAACTGATTCAGGAGGGTAAAGTGAAGCACTTTGGACTTTCTGAAGCAGGAGTGCAAACGATTCGTCGCGCCCACGCGGTTCAGCCGGTCACGGCTCTCCAGAGCGAGTACTCACTGTGGTGGAGAAAGCCTGAAGCGGAAGTGATACCGACCCTTGAGGAACTCGGAATCGGCTTTGTCCCGTATAGTCCACTGGGCAAGGGCTTTCTCACGGGCAAGATCGACGAAAATGCCACCTTCGACAGTTCCGACTTCCGCAGCACCCTGCCTCGCTTCACGCCGGAAGCGCTCAAGGCGAATCAAGCATTGATTAATCTTCTTGGCAGCATTGCAGAACAGAAACAGGTGACACCTGCTCAGATTGCGATCGCCTGGCTGCTGGCCCAGAAGCCGTGGATTGTTCCCATCCCAGGCACCACGAAGCTGCATCGTTTGGACGAAAACATTGGGGCAGTCTCAGTTGAACTCACGCCCGACGATCTGCGTGACATCGATGATGCCGCCTCCAAGATCGCGGTGCAAGGCGCTCGGTACCCCGAAAAGCTGGAGCAAATGACCGGTCGTTGAGCGGCAAAAAATAGTAATACAAATGGTCAAGAGAATCATCTAGTAGTTCGCTTTCGTGACTTGGCGGGGTAAAGGGGAAGGGGGAAAGGTTTTAAATCCCAAACCCAGTCTCTTTTCCCCTTTCCCCAGACCTCACAAGCGCATTTTTGGGTTGGCAGACTACTAGCTGCCATTTTGAACAAGCTAAAGCATAATACGCTACATCTATGTCTGAGTAGGAATCTTGCGGTTTCTATCTCAGGCGTGGTATCAGAGTCGCAGGACAAAGGCTACTTTAAATATGCGTATTTTTTTAGAAACATTAATATAATGCTCTTACTATGAGCATTTATCAATCTCTCAAAAAATCTTATACGCAACCTCGTCGGCGTGAAAATGACTGGCGGTTGTTTTTGCGTCTAGTGCCTTACGCCCGTCGTAACGGACAATTATTGGCGTTGTCGATGTGCCTACTCATACCCATCGCCCTAGCTAATGCTGTCCAACCTCTGTTGATTGGCCAAGTTATCTCCCTAATTCGCAATGAACCAAGCGCTTACGAATTTCTCAGGAATCGTCCCTTGTCCGAAGGGTTAAATATCCTGGAAGGATTGTTGTTTGTGGCGATCGCAATCCGATTGATTTTTACAGGCTACCAGGGTTATTTAGTACAGAAGCTAGGGCAACAAATCACCGCCGCAATTCGCCAAGACTTATTTCAGCACGTCACATCCCTAGCAGTACGCTTTTTTGACCGCACACCCGTAGGTAAATTAATCACCAGAATCACCAGCGATGTGGAAGTTTTAGGCGATGTCTTTTCTACTGGGGCAATTGGCATCGTGTCCAATTTGTTTTCCATGCTGGTGATTTTAGGTTTAATGTTTTCCATTGAATGGCAACTGACTTGTTTGCTGCTATTGATGCTATTACCAGTTACCTGGTTAATTGTTTACATTCAGCAACAGTACCGCAAAGCCAATTACAAAGGGCGGGAAGAACTTTCTATATTAAACTCGCAGCTACAAGAAAATGTCCTTGGCATTAACGTAGTGCAGTTATTCCGCAGGGAAAAATTTAATGCCGAACTGTTTCGTGCCACCAACAGCCGCTACACTCAGCAAATGGATCAAACCATTTTTTATGATTCATTTATTTCAGCAACCTTAGAATGGATTGGGCTGATTGCGATCGCAGCTGTTTTGTGTATGGGTGGTTGGTTACTCTTAGGAAAAAGTATAGCTTTTGGGACTTTATCGGCATTTATCTTGTATGCCCAGCGATTATTTGACCCTTTAAGAGATTTTGCCGAAAAATTTACAGTCATTCAAGCTGGTTTTACTGCTATTGAACGCGTAGGCGATATATTAGATGAACCGATAGAAATCCGCGATCGCGCCAATGTGCGCTTCTCAATATTTGATGCTAAATTCGGCTACATAGACGAAATCGTTGCAAATCTAGAATCCCCAGATACGACTTCCCCACCTGAACTGGGAGAGATTTGCTTTGATCATGTCTGGTTTGCTTATAAAAATGATGATTACGTAATTAAAGACTTAGATTTCACCATTCGTCCTGGCGAAAAAGTGGCATTAGTTGGCCCCACCGGTGCGGGTAAAACTTCGATCATCCGGCTTTTATGCCGCCTCTATGAACCCACCAAAGGACGCATTCTCATCGATGGCGTAGATATTCGAGAAGTCCCACAGGCAGAACTACGGCGCTACATGGCAGTAATTTTACAAGAAGGCTTTTTGTTTGCTGGCGATGTTAAAAGCAACATTTCTTTAGGAGATGGCTATACCATTGAACAGATTCAGCAAGCAGCAGAGCAAACCAACATTGCCCAATTTATAGAAGAACTACCCCAGGGTTATGATACTCAACTTCGAGAACGGGGCACAAATATTTCTAGTGGTCAAAAGCAACTTTTAGCCTTTGCGCGGGCTGCTATTCGCGATCCTCAAATTTTGGTGTTAGATGAAGCTACCGCTAGTTTAGATGTTGGGACAGAAGCTTTAGTTCAAGAGGCATTAAACCAGCTATTGCTCAGACGTACCGCCATTATTATCGCTCACCGCCTGTCTACGATTCGCAATGTAGACCGGATTTTCGTTCTCAAGCGTGGCGAATTAATCGAACAGGGAAGTCACGATGAACTACTGGAACAGGGAGGGCTTTATGCAACTTTGCATAACTTGCAGATGTTGGGAAGCTAGGATATTTTCAGAATAATCTGAAGGGGGAAATAGCGATCGCTATTTCTGTAACTACATCCATACCAGCAAATCAAATATCAATTTGTCTTATTTAGAGTATAAAACACCTTTAAAAGACTAGCTGTGTTGCTCCTTGTATGGACTTTAATAATAAATAAAATTGTATTAAAAGTTGGTAATTTAGTTATTTTCAACAAAAAACCCTACTGTTGATTATCAGTAGGGTAATAAGGGTGTCGTTTTCTCAAGCTTGCTAATTAAGTAAATAATTTAAATTTAAAAAATTGCTAGATATTACATAGAATGTATAGCGAGATAGACCATCCAATCTATCCCATATAGCAGTCCTAAATCATTCGTGAAAATTACATCTCTCTTTCTTCTTTCCTCCCTTTGCGTCCTTTGCGTCCTTTGCAGTTCGTTTCCTAATCTACATTTTTCACAACTCAAATAGGATTGCTATATACTTTCAAGCGACCATTTGCTGTTTACTTTTTTAGGTATATCTAGAACTACAAGATCAAAGTGCAGCATTCCGAATTATGCCCCAATATAATTCAATACACCAAAACACTTGTAGAGACGGCGATTTATCGCGTCTCAATACCCACGATTTTGTACAAGTAGCGCTTTGAACCGTAATTCCTTTTCCAGAAAAACTTATGGGGTTAATCTAAAATCTCCACTCGATTGACCTACAACTTTTGGGGCATCAACCTGCAAACTCATCTGCTCACAACGCACAGTTAATAAAGGCTGACCTAAACCTATTCCAGAAAAAGGACTTTCGGTGGGGATTTCTAACTGAGAACCAATCAAACCCAATACAGACTCACATTTAGCAGGGAACATCATCAAATCAGTACCCTTGACGCTGAAACCAGAAGCACTTAACCCCTGTCTCCATGCCAAGGTTTGCTGATTATACTTAAGACTACACAACTTCCGGTTTCCCTGATGCACAGTGATATGCTCTCCTTCTTTCCAGGTAAACTCAGCTAATTCCTTTGGTAGTCCCCAAATTTCTCGACCACCAGCCACCGAATCAGCATTATCTACATAAATGTGAGAAATCCAACCGCCGATTTTTCTCTGGTAATTAACCAAAGCTGGGGCAATAATTAACTCACTGTATTCTAGTACCGAGCCTGAACCGTACTTAGATAAATACACGCTAGCGATGGTTTTACCAGGCCATACAGAAATAATTTTTAAATCTAAAGGAATTAAAGAGCGTACTAGGTCAATATTCACTAAATGCAGAGTTTGGATAGCGTAGCCTTGAAGTGTCCAAGGTGCTTGTGGATATGGCATAAGGGAGTTAATAGTGAGGAGTTAGAAATCAATTAAAATCAAGAGTTAGCAATATTATTTATTTTTACTCATAACTTCTAAAAAAAATTCCCACCCAGGTTAATACCTGGATGGGTAATATGAGGCGGGACAAAATAATTATCCCGAAAGAAGTAGGAGAATTATTTACTCTCTGTAAAATCAGCGTCAATCACATCGTCGCCGCTACCAGAGCTAGAGGTGGAACCCCCATCTTGAGGTTCAGCACCTGGTGCAGCACCAGCACCAGCTTGTTGATAGATGTTGCTACCAACAGCGAATAGGGCTTGTTGCAATTCTGGGGTGAGCTTCTTGATTTGCTCATCGTCTTCTTTGGCAACTGCTTCCCGCAGTTCTTTTACCAAACCTTCAACTTTAGTCTTGTCAGCAGCCGGAACTTTATCGCCCAATTCTTGTAACTGCTTTTCAGCTTGGTATGACAAGGAGTCGGCTTGGTTCTTGCGTTCAATCTTCTCACGCCGTTCTTTGTCAGATGAAGCGTTTTGTTCAGCTTCTCTTACCATCCGGTCAACGTCAGTTTTATCCAGAGTGGAAGCACCAGTTATGCTGATGGACTGTTCTTTGCCAGTACCTTTGTCCTTAGCGGTGACGTTAAGGATACCGTTAGCGTCAATATCGAACACCACTTCAATTTGAGGAACGCCACGTGGTGCAGGAGGAATACCATCAAGGCGGAAGGTTCCCAAACTCTTGTTATCGTTAGAAAATTCGCGTTCACCTTGAAGGACGTGAATTTCTACGTTGGTTTGACCATCCACTGCGGTGGAGAAGACTTCCGATTTCTTGGTGGGGATTGTTGTGTTGCGGGGAATAATTTTGGTCATCACGCCGCCCAATGTTTCAACACCCAAAGAAAGTGGTGATACATCTAACAGTAAGATGCCAGTGACTTCATTATTCAGTACACCTGCTTGAATCGCTGCACCAATTGCCACGACTTCATCAGGGTTAACGCTTTGGTTAGGGTCTTTACCCAATACCTGCTTCACAATCTGGTGGACTGCGGGAATACGGGTAGAACCACCCACTAATACCACTTCATCAATATCACCTTTGCTTAACTTGGCATCGCGCAGAGCGTTTTCCACAGGAACACGGCAACGGTCGATTAAGTCAGAACAAAGTTCTTCAAAGGTGGCACGAGTCAGGGTTGTATCCAGGTGCTTAGGCCCATCCTGGGTAGCAGTGATAAATGGTAAATTGATTTCTGCTTGGGTAACGCTAGAAAGCTCAATTTTGGCTTTTTCTGCGGCTTCTGTCAGACGTTGTAAAGCTTGTTTGTCTTTGCGTAGTTCAATACCTTCGGCTTTCTTGAACTTTTCAGCTAAGAAGTCAACTATTTTTTTATCAAAGTCGTCACCACCAAGGTGTGTATCCCCAGATGTGGCTAGTACTTCAAAAACTCCATCTCCTACTTCCAGCACGGATACGTCGAAGGTACCACCACCAAGGTCAAATACGAGAATGGTTTCGTTACTCTTCTTGTCAAACCCATAAGCTAGAGAAGCAGCAGTTGGCTCATTGATAATCCGCAGAACTTCAATACCTGCAATTTTACCAGCGTCTTTTGTCGCTTGCCGTTGAGAGTCGTTAAAGTATGCGGGAACGGTGATTACAGCTTGGGTAACAGTTTCACCAAGGTATTTGCTGGCATCTTCAACTAGTTTGCGAAGAACTTTTGCAGAAATTTCTTCAGGAGCAAACGGTTTACCAGCTATCGGACAATCTAATTTGACATTGCCGTTGCTGCTGAGAACTTTGTAAGAAACTTCAGTTGCTTCGTTACTCACTTCGTCGTAGCGGCGACCGATAAAGCGTTTGACTGAGTAAAACGTATTTTCGGGGTTCATCACCGCTTGGCGTTTGGCGATTTGGCCAACCAAGTTGTCGCCATTTTTCGCAAATGCCACTACTGATGGGGTTGTCCGAAAACCTTCAGCATTAGCAATTACAGTAGGTTTACCACCTTCCATCACTGCCACGCAGGAGTTCGTTGTTCCTAAGTCAATTCCAACTACTTTTGCCATTTTAGGTGCTGGCTCCGTATAACTACAAATGAATGAATGAATGAGAATATAAAGGACTAAATTTTGAACCAACAGGGTCAATAAATCAGCCAATTCAGCATGAATACCTTTGATTTGGCTTTCCTGGGGTTAAAACTCCAGACTATGCTGATATATATACTGAAGCTTAGTGGTAGCCAGTCCATGAAGGGTGGTTTCCCGAACCTTGCTTAGGACGGTTAAACTAACTAAATAGTTTTTTTAGTTGGTTCATGGATTGATTTGCCTTCACTCTGTCTAATGTATGAGAATTAATACTTTCAGTAATTAGGGTGAACCGTAACGTCCGAGTGGTGTTTGCCGTCTTTAGAGGTAATAAACTACAGAAGCACTGAGAATTGGGCATTGGGCATTGGGGATTGAGCATTGAATTAAATATTACTCAGCACTTAATTACTCAGCACTTACTCAAGTCTAGAGAAAAGAGTTTCCCAATCAATTACAGGTGGTCTTTGTCCCTGGTTGACTATTTCAAAAATTTTCTTGGAACTAGTTGGCTGAAAAAGGCATTCTACGCAAGCGTTTGCTACATCAATCCGACTGGTATCACCCGAAAGTGTATCCCCAGTGGCTATAACCACACCATATTTACCATCTGTTTTGGCCTTTAGCAGTGTGTTGAGGTCGTATGAAGTATAGGGCCCGTCAATCAAGCGTCCTGGGCGGATAATCGTGTAGGGTAATCCTGAATTAATAATGGACTCCTCACCTTTTTGTTTGGCATCCAACACGCCAAAAGCATTAAGAATACTAAAAGGAAACTGATCTTTACGTAGAATTCCACAAGAAGAGACGAAAACGAATCGCTTCAAATTCTGGGGTGCTGCTGTAACTAGGTTGCTGACACCTTGGGCATCAACCTTGGCTGGACTATTCTTTGCTTTTGCTTCGCTAGATTTGGGGTTAAGGAAGGTTATTCCCCATTCAAGCAAGTTCGGGGGTTGGTCAAACTCCCATCGCGCAGAAGGAAAGGCAGTGGTTCCAGTACAACTGATGATGTGGGTGACATCTTGTGTTGCAGCTGGGAGTGTAGCTGGCTGGCGGATGTCACCAACGGCAATTTCCACTCTTTGGTTAAACATTTCTTCGGCTTTTGGGGCATTGCGTGTCAGAACGCGAACTTTCAAACCCTTTTCTAGGAGTTTGCCTACCACTAGTTGCCCTACTCCACCAGTAGCACCAGCAACTAGTACCAAATCTTGAGCGGAAGTTTCAAAAGAAGTCATAAATTGCCTTTGAGATAGTCTCTTTTTAATCTACTCAAAAAATGTGTTAGCGTACCCTGCGGGGAAGAAAGCTAGGCGTAGCGTTTCGCAGAGAAGGTATCGCCAAAATAGACTCAGATTAAAAATTTGGCTAATAGCTGTTGATTCTGTAGCTTTCAGGCTGACAAATGGGAATTTTAAAATCAGGGCAAACTCCCCAAAAGTGAATTAGCAGAGTAGTCAGTACTTGAGGTTCCGAGCAAGGGATGAAAATTAGTCAGAAATTAATTTCGGGAATTCTAGGAATAGCTACTCTTTCAGTAATTACTGGTGCTATTAATGCTCATCAGCAATTGAAAATAGCTAAGTATATTGCTCAACAAGAGGCTGAGGAAGTTGCTGGACTAGTGGGATATTTCGTCAGTCATGAAGTTTATGAATACCACGAAATTGGATCGCGAGATAAGATGCTAGCCGAATTGCAAGAGCATGTTATCTCGCTACACAAGCAACGCCAGCGCGATCTAGAAATTGTAGACCGCAATAAAATCATTCTGGCAGATGTAGTTCCAGAAGACATTGGTACGCGATTAGATCATGATCGCAATAATGAAGTTGGTAAAACTATTCAAGATGGTATACCAAGAACATATATTGAGTTCAGTCCTGAGTACCCAAATGGGATTCGATTGATTGCTGTTCCTTTTAAGAGTGGCAAGGGTGAAACCATTGGTGCAGTCATTCTCGAATATACACCGCTTTATAAAGCAGCGCTAGTAACAGCCAAAAAAAATATTGTTGCCACGTCGGTCATCAGTTTGGTATGTGGCATCCTGGCACTATTAGTAGGCTATTTGATCTCTAGAAGCATTTCAAAACCAATTAAACAACTCCAGCAAGCTGTGGTAAATCTGGCTGAAGGTAAGCTGGATACCAGAGTTAGTATTCGCTCTCAGGATGAGATTGGCGAGTTAGCCACCTCGTTCAATAAAATGGCGGACGATCTGCAATATTCTAGAAATGAATTGGTCAACGCCAATGAACAATTACGAGACGAAATTACCGAACGCCAAGAAGCAGAAGCGGAACTTCAGCAAGCTCTGAAAGACCTGCAAAAAACCCAAATCCAATTAATTCAATCTGAAAAAATGTCAAGTCTGGGTCAACTAGTAGCGGGAGTTGCCCATGAAATCAACAATCCAGTTAACTTTATCTACGGCAACCTCGAATACACTGATGACTACACTCAACAGATGTTGCTGTTAATTAGGCTTTATCAAAAACACTACCCCTATCCAGAGCCAGAAATTCAAAATGCTAACCAACTGAACGAAATTGAGTACCTAATAGAAGACTTGCCTAAGATGTTAACCTCAATGAAAATGGGGGCTAAACGCATCCGGGAAATTGTTCTCAGTCTACGAATTTTCTCTCGCTTGGATGAAGCTGAGTTTAAAACGGCTGATTTGCATGAAGGAATCGACAGTACCCTGTTAATTTTGCAACATCGGCTCAAGGCACAAAATAATCGCCCTCAAATTGAGGTGGTCAAAGAGTATGGGGAAATGCCTAAAATTCAGTGTTTTGCAGGGCAAATGAATCAAGTATTTATGAACCTCTTGGCAAATGCAATCGATGCTTTAGAAGAGGCTTTCCAAAAAGAACTTTGTCCAAATCCCTTGATTCGTATTTCTTCGGAACAGGTAAATGAAAATGCTGTGATTCGGATTACTGATAATGGATGGGGAATCCCAAAAGAAATTCAGTCGCGTTTATTTGACCCTTTTTTCACCACAAAAGCAGTTGGTAAGGGGACTGGTATGGGATTATCGATCAGCTACCAGATAATTACTGAAAAGCATGGTGGATCTTTGGAATGTATTTCATCACCAGGACAGGGTGCAGAGTTTGTGATTGCAATCCCGATTAGAGCAGGGAAATTAGCACAATCATCAATCAGCGATCGCATAATAGGTTAAGTATGAGTCTTTTTCAGACCATAACTGCGTAGGCGTAGCCCGTCGTAGACATCTCTACATAGGGGTAATTGCGCCCGAATTGTTCGGTTCTACCACTTTCAACAGTACACAAATGGTTATAACCTCGTAGGTAGTAGTGAAATGTCTACCTTAGACGCTGTTAGTCGCTCTTGAATTAAGGGGTGAAAGCCTGTGTACGAATGGATATTGCCAAGTCTGAGCGAAATCTTGGCCCAAAATCAATCAAGTGTGGCTGAATGTTCACCTGGTAAAGCAGAGCGGCAGTGGCGTGTCAGCCTCGCAGCAACTGAACATTTGCTATTAAATACTTTAGCAGCTAATTCAGTTGACACAATCCAAGGATTAGTTTTAGCTGCGCCTGCACCCTTATTTAGTCAGCCAAAACTGACTCAAAACTTACAAACAGTAACTTTCACAGCAAAACCATTTAATCCCTTGGCACTGATGCCATTTCAGATGCCAGATGCGATGCCTGGGTTGGGCAACGCCAACGCAACTATAAATGAAGAAATCGCTCCTCATGAATCGGTACTTCCTTTATTACCTGCCGATCCTCTGGGGACAGAGCAGTTTTGCTTAGTTTTTACAGATAAATTTAGATTAGTACTGGTTTTAGCAACCCACAAAAACGGTAAAAAAACCTTTTCATTTTCTTTTGAGCCGGAAGTAGTAGAGCAAGCTTGGCGATCGCTAGGTGCGAGAGTAATGCTGGCTAATCCAGAATTTTTTGCCCGCCTGGATGTATTAGTACAACAATATTCTCCGGTAGCACCAGATTGCCGCATCATGATTCAGTTTAGTCAGTTGCTGCTTCAAGAATTAACAGAAGCAGAAGAGACTGGGGAAGAAGCAGGGGAGCAAGTGGTCACTGAGCGTAGCCGAAGTGGAGCAGGGAGCAGGGGGAAAAATACCAATTCCCAATTCGCAATTCCCAATTCCCAATTCCCACTTGCCCTGAGCGAAGTCGAAGGGATGCCCAATCCCCAATCCCCAAATCCTGATGTCGAACTGCTCCAAGCCTTCGCTCACGAAGTCCGCACACCTTTAACAACTATTCGCACCATGACTCGTCTACTGCTGAAGCGGCGAGATTTAGATGCTAGTGTGATCAATCGCTTAAAAATTATCGATCACGAATGTACTGAGCAAATTGATCGTATGGAGTTGCTGTTTAAGGCAGCAGAATTAGAAACTACTGCCTCTACAAAATGTTCAAAAACTCAACTCACACCGATGTCTTTAGATCAAGTGTTGCAGCAGAGCATTCCTCGGTGGGAACAAGCAGCGCATCGCCGGAACTTAACTTTAAATGTTGTTTTACCTCAGCAACTACCAACTGTGGTGAGTAATCCCATGATGCTCGATCAGGTACTCACCGGTTTGATAGAGAATTTCACTCGCAGCTTACCCTCTGGTAGCCATATTCAAGTACAAGTTATTCCGGCTGGAGATCAACTGAAGTTACAATTATCGCCCCAATTTGGGTGCAAAGATTCCAGTAAAGCCGCCACACCTGCAACGCCACCAATTCGCAAAGCCCTTGGTCAATTGCTGATGTTCCAACCAGAAACGGGTACGATTAGTTTGAATATTGCTGCAACCAAGCATTTATTTCAAGCGATTGGCGGTAAATTGATTGTGCGTCAGCGTCCACACTATGGGGAAGTTTTGACGATTTTCCTTCCCTTAGAAGTTAGCAATAAACATAAATCTGGAGCTAAAACTTGGGAGTGAATATTCATCAACTATTTTTTTAAATTATAAATATTCACTCTAAATTAACGTCAGTAAAAGAAATCTCTCCCTGCCTTGAACTTTCGTTCAAGTCTGTCCCTTTCCGACTCGGAGAGGGACAGGTTTTACTTAGTAAAAACCAGGGAGAGGTTTTTCTGTTCGACTAATTTATCTCACATTAAATTAAACAATAATTAAATTTATCTGATACCAATGCTGTATAAAGATACGCTAAACCATATTAGGAGTGAAGTATAAGAAAAAACGAACTGCATAGATGCGGACCGGCTTCCCGCAGGGTAGGGCGCAAAGTACACAAAGAAAGAAAATTTAGCGCAGCCTCACAAAGAAATGATATGACTTGCCATTTGTAAAAATAGATGCCAAAAATGGATATAAATTCTGTCTAAGAGGTTGTTTGAAAAGTATTTTGCTGTGACTTTAGGTACTTTGAGATACACACCCTGCTTAAAAAGCTACGGTGTACACACAAGTCTTTTAAAGTTGTACTACAGCACTTATATCCCCCCTAGCCTTAAAAAGGGGGGAATAGGAGTCAAAGTCCCCCTTCTTAAGGGGAGCCAGTGCGGTCTTCTCCCAAAGGGAGAGGCTAGCGCCTTCGCGGAGCGTCTCGTAGAGAAGGGGGTTTCCCCCATGAGCAACTGGCGTGGATTTAGGAGGATCTAGAACTTTTAATACTGACAAGAGGACTTTTCAAACATCCTCTAACAGCCAAGTACACATTTGTGCAAAAACCAACAGGAGAATTATGGCACATTTTGAAATAATCGAAAAAGAAAGCTTACGTTTAGTCAAAGTCACTTTGCAAAACGAAACAGTACGGACTGAATCTGGTGCTATGTACTATATTCGTGGCAACGTTCAGATGCAATCTAAAGCCCCTTCAGCAGGCGGGTTTTTAAAATCCTTAGCCACAGGAGAAAACATTTTCCGTCCTACATATACAGGTACGGGTGAATTATATTTAGAGCCGTCTTTAGCGGGATATCACATTCTAGAATTAGACGGTAGTGAATGGATTTTAGATACTGGCGCTTATTGGGCTAGCGATGGCAGTATAGAAGTAGGAATTGAACGAAACAAATTTGTATCAGGCTTAATTGGTGGTGAGGGTTTGTTTCAAACAAAAGTCAAAGGTAGGGGTAAAGTGGTAATGGTAGCACAAGGCCCTGTAGAAGTAATAAATTTACAAAATGACCGATTAGTTGTTGATGGAAATTTTGCGATCGCTCGCACAAATACTTTAAATTATCGCGTTGAAAAAGCTACCAAATCTCTTTTAGGTTCGATGACTTCTGGTGAATTTCTCGTCAATACTTTTGAGGGAACTGGGACTGTATTGCTTGCTCCCATACCTTACTGGAAAGTCATGATGATTCGGCAAATTACTGCCGCATTACCAAAAACTTCTAGCTAAGAATCAAAGGATTTTAGCTATTAGCCTCAGAATAGAATTCCAAAGCTAATAGCAACGAACTGGGGGTGTCAGATGTGGGTTAAGCCAATGCGGACTTTAAATCACTTTCTGCTTGTCCCAACGCATCTGGTAATTTACTCGCATCGCGTCCGCCAGCTTGGGCTAAGTTCGGTCTTCCACCGCCGCCACCACCGCAAATTTTAGCGATCGCACCGACAAATTTACCAGCCTGTAAACCTTTTTTGTTGACTTCTGGACTAAAAGCTGCAACGATGCTAACTTTATCGGCTTCGGGAACAGAACCTAGCACCACTGCACCGTTACCGATTTTTTGTAACAGGCGTTCGGCTGCGGTTTTCAATGATTCTGGATCGACATTTTCTAATTGGGCGACGATAATTTTATGATCGCCTACAGTTTCGGCTGTTTGTAGCAAGCTGTCAGATTTCGCGATCACTAATTGTACCTTCAAGGTTTCCAATTCCTTCTGACTATTTCTGAGTTCGCTTTGCAGACTTGTAATTCTGTCTGGTAATTCTTCGGGTTTCACTTTAAAGAGCGATCGCAGTTTAGGTATGAGCTAGAGGGGCGATCGCATTTGGTGTAAGTTAGGGTTGTGCGATCGTTTTTGCTATTGATATATCTTGAATAGTTTCCAGCAGATATTGCGAGAAAGAGTCAAATTTACAACCAAGATTCAACAGACAATGCTGTTACCTGTATAATTCGCTGAAAGTCCCTATCGGCTGATACAACAGTAAAACTATACTGTAGAGCTAGAGCAGCAATCCAGAGGTCATTTTCATCAAAACCCAGGTCTGTTATTTGAGTTTTTCTGCGTTTGCTTTTGTCTTTGGGGCCAAATTGTCTCATTAAGGCTGCTTTGAGTTGACCATAAATGCTAGCAGTATCTTCTGTAACGCTGTAGATGCGTATATCTGCGAGGAATTCTTTCAACCGAGCGAGATTAGTTTCTCTCTTGGCAGAATTTTCCATCATATATGTAAGTTCTCCCTGCACAATTACGCAGGTGGCAATATTTAATTCTCCTACCTCAGCTATTCGACGAATCACGTTTGGTTCGCCGAGGATGATGGCGCTACAGTGGTTGGTATCTAATAGATTCATGACTCAAAAGGATTTAAGTCATAATCGAATTTGGCTTTACCACGTGTGGCGTAAACCGACTGAAGACACTCTTGAAAATCATCGCCTTCCCAGGTTCCAGCGTGTCTCAATATAGAACGTCCGGAAGCTGGGCGGTAAGGTAATTGAGAATTGTCTACTGACTGGGATTCTAGTATTATTTGGGTCTCTTTTGACTTAACTTGTAAGGCAGGTATATCTTTTTTGTCTGCTTCTTGCTTGGTTTTGAGAAAACGCAAAAAGTCTAAAGTTTCTTCTAGAAGAGAGTCTGGAGAGGATTCAATTTCTTGGAAAAGGCGTTTTTTAATAGTCATATAAAGTATTGTGTAACTGAATTAATTGTCCAGGCAGGCAAGATGCCCGCCCCACAAGAGAATATAATTAACTCAAGGCTGAGTGTAAATCACTCTGCGCCTTTGCCAACGCATCTGGTAATTTACTCGCATCGCGTCCGCCAGCTTGGGCTAAGTTCGGTCTTCCACCGCCACCACCACCGCAGATTTTAGCGATCGCACCGACAAATTTACCAGCTTGTAAACCTTTTTTGTTAACTTCTGGACTAAAAGCTGCAACGATGCTGACTTTATCGGCTTCGGGAACAGAACCTAGCACCACTGCACCGTTACCAATTTTTTGTAACAGGCGTTCGGCTGCGGTTTTCAATGATTCTGGATCGACATTTTCTAATTGGGCAACGATAATTTTATGATCGCCTACAGTTTCGGCTGTTTGTAGCAAGCTGTCAGATTTAGCGATCGCTAATTGTACCTTCAAGGTTTCCAATTCCTTCTGACTATTTCTGAGTTCGCTTTGCAGACTTGTAATTCTGTCTGGTAATTCTTCGGGTTTAACTTTAAAGCGATCGCTCAAATCTTTAACTACTTTATCCCGCAGGTTGAGATAATCTAGGATTGCTGGCCCCGAAACAGCTTCAATGCGCCGCACCCCAGAAGCCACGCCAGCTTCCGAGATAATCTTAAACACGCCAATTTCAGCAGTATTGCTGACATGAGTACCACCGCAGAGTTCCATTGATACGCTAGGGAAGTCAATCACTCGCACTTCATCGCCGTATTTCTCGCCGAACATCGCAACAGCACCCTTAGCTTTCGCCTCGGCTATTGGTAATACTTCCACCTTTGCAGCGTGGGCTTCCGCAATCCAAATATTCACCTGTTCTTCAATTTGTTGCACTTCCTCTGCTGTCAATGCGCGGGGACAGTTGAAGTCAAAGCGCAATCTGTCAAAGGAAACCAGGGAACCAGCTTGAGATATGCCATCATCAACAATTTTTTTCAACGCCGCTTGCAACAGGTGCGTTGCGGTATGGTTAGCTTGGGCGCGACGGCGACAAGCCGGATCGATTTGGGCGGTGACGCGATCGCCTACGCGGAGTGTACCGCGTTCGATGCGTCCGAAGTGCACAAAGAAATCAGATTCTTTTTTAACATCTTCCACGCGAACAACAATACCATCACCAGAGATATAACCGCGATCGCCAATTTGTCCCCCAGATTCAGCATAAAATGGTGTTTTATCAAGGACAATTTGCACCTCTGTCCCCGCTTCTGCTTCTTCTTGGCAAACACCTTCTACCAAAATCGCTTCGACTTTCGCAGTTGCAGCAGGTTGGGTATAGCCGATAAATTCGGTGACTTTAATGTGTTCTGCTAGTTTGTCGAGGGAACCTTGTACAGTTAAATCGATGGTTTCGTGTGCGCCTCTACTGTCTTCTTGTTGGATTTCCATTGCTTTCTGAAATCCTTCAACATCAACTGTTAGGTTGTTTTCCTCAGCAATTTCTTGAGTAAGTTCAAAGGGGAAACCGTGGGTATCGTAAAGAGTAAATGCACTTTCACCGCTAATTTGAGTTTCCCCTCGCTGTTTCACCTCTTGGATGATTTCTTCTAGGAGTTTTTCGCCTCTATCCAGAGTTCTGAGGAAATTGGATTCTTCCCGTTGCAACTCAGCTTTAATTGCTGCTTCTCGCTGACGCACATTGGGGTAAGCTGATTCCGAAAGAGCGATCGCAGTTTCGGCAACTTGGGTAGTAAATTCGCCAGAAATCCCAATTAATCGCCCATGACGCACCACCCGCCGAATTAATCGCCGCAACACATAACCCCTTCCCACGTTGGAAGCGCGAATTTCATCAGCGATCATGTGGACAACAGAACGAACGTGATCGCCAATGACTTTTAGGGAGACTTTGGTTTTCTCATCGCTGCTGTGATAGTCAATGGTAGCAATTTGAGCGGCTGTTTGAATAATTGGGAAAATCAAGTCAGTTTCGTAGTTATTGGGCACTTTTTGGAGAATTTGCGCCATTCTCTCCAAACCCATACCAGTGTCGATGTTCTTGTTTTGCAGTGGCGTTAAATTGCCGGAAGCATCCCGGTTATATTGCATGAACACGAGGTTGTAAAACTCGATGAACCGGGAATCGTCTTCTAAATCGATATTTTCGTCACCGCGTTCTGGGTGGAAGTCGTAATATATTTCTGAACAAGGGCCACAAGGGCCAGTCGGGCCAGATACCCAAAAGTTATCATCTTCGCCTAAGCGTTTAATTCTCGCTACCGGTACACCGATTTGATCGCGCCAGATAGCAAAGGCTTCATCATCTTCTTCAAAAACGCTGACAACCAGATTTTGGGGAGAAAAGCCAAAGACTTGCGTAGAGATTTCCCAGCCCCAAGCGATCGCTTGTTCTTTAAAATAATCACCAAAGCTGAAATTACCCAGCATCTCAAAAAAGGTGTGATGCCGTTTAGTGCGTCCGACATTTTCGATGTCGTTGGTACGGATACACTTTTGTGAAGTTGTAGCCCGCTTAAATTCTGGTGTCCTCTGCCCCAAGAATATCGGCTTAAATGGTAGCATCCCCGCGATCGTCAGCAGTACGGTTGGATCTTCTGGCACGAGAGACGCACTTGGGAGGATTTGGTGACTCCGTTGGGCAAAGAAGTTGAGGAATGTGTTGCGAATTTCGTTACCGCTTAGGTACTGGGGATTTGAAGACATAGGTGTTTTTAACTTGAGACTTTAGACTCTTCTAGACTTGGGCGTAGCGGCACTGGGTAAGTGTATTTTCATAAATAGCTTTATATATTCTTGCATTTTGTTTCATATTACCGCCAGCAAATTGTACAAGTCTGTGAGCTATACACAGTGATGAGGATGCTTTTAGACCATTATCTGGCTCTGGTAGGATGTGCTGCATCTGGGTCCGTCCTAGACATCATAATTTTGGTCTTTAAGATTAATCCTTAAGAAATAGTTTAAAATTCCCATACTAGGGTAGCAAATGGCACTAAAACTGAAAGTATCAAATATTGCTTACTTTTCTAAGAGCGGAATTTCACTGATTTACCCACATTAGGGGCAGGTTTTGACATCAAACTTTTTATTTAGCTTCTTTTTTCGAAATTTATGATGTTGCAATCAATTAAACAAAAGATGTGAGTTAAATCAAGAAAGACAGATAAAGTGCGTAGGCAGAGATATTTTGTTTATCCTGCTAACACATTGTGAACCCAAGTTTCACGTCTCACTTAATTTGGGGATTTTTCACCCGACAAATTCGCTTTGTAATTATAGAGTTTGTTAGTCCCAGAAAGCTCTTGTCCATAGCAGGAGGGAGCTTTGCTGTCTATGTAGTTCGCATTGCTTTTGCAATTCTACTCCTACCTTAATACTTGATTAAAGCCTAGGTTATAAACCAAAAGGCTGAAGTCTCCTATGAAAAATAACATTTTTAATTCGGTGATCAAAATCTAAATTTGATCGTTGAATTAAAAACTTTATAATTTCTTTATTTTTCTTCTTAAGAAGAAATTCATTTATCTAATGTGGAGGTTATTCCAAACTCTTTATTTTCGTAATTTAGTCAGTCAAAAAACACTTAAGAAAGCACATGAATAGTTTTTACGAGTCTCAATATTATTCAGTATTTTTACTGTTTGAAAAACATAGTGTAAATAAGACATTAGTTGTCATAAGTGAATATTTCAGAAACGCTAGTAGTGAATATAAACCCTTGAAAGGAGATAAGAATTGGGAAAATATTGTAGATTCGGTGTAAATAAAAGTATATAACCAGAAATCTAACTCAGCCTAAAAGATAATATTTAATATTAGGCAAGGATAGTAGTAAATTACTCAACTTAATCTCTTTAAAATTTAAATAGGATAAATAATAAAACAATGAATATTTCTATTCTGGTCTTTGGAAAAAATAATTTTATCGCCACACTTCCAGATCAGATCCGTTATGCGACTGCTTTTAATGTAGAAGTTATAGACAATCTGAATCAAATAGTGTCGCGGATTAAAATAGCGCCTCCCGATATAATGCTTGTGCAGGCTAGCTTGGATGGCAGTATGGAACTGTGCAATTGGTTGAAAGAGCAGACCAAACTATCCTGGATATATTGTATTTTATTTGAGGATCGTTTCCAGCAGTTTACTGATAGAAATAAGGGTTGGCACAGAGAATTAGAGATGAGTGCTGCGGCCCTAAAGCAAGGAGCCGATGCTTATATTTGGCATCTTATTGATGAAAAAACAGACCATAATTTAGCAGAGTTGACTGCCAATCATGGATTAATACTTGCTCAATTGACTGTTGGCTTGCGAAAAGCACAAAAATATCGAGATTTGATTCGGACAAATGATATGTTATCAGCGATCGCCTTAGCCGATTCGTTGACAGAATTAAATAATCGTCGTGCTTTAGAATGGGACTTACCCAGACAAATTCAAAGAGCTAGAACTCAAAAAACTTCCCTGAGTTTGATTATTCTGGATGTAGATCATTTCAAGAAAGTTAATGATACTCATGGGCATTTAGTAGGCGATCGCATTTTGCAAATATTATGTCAGCGTTTGCGACACAATCTGCGCTGTCAAGACACAGCATTCCGCTATGGTGGCGAAGAATTTGTGATTCTTCTGGCTAACACTACCGATGAGGAAGCACTATTAGTAGCCCGTCGTCTTAATCGCGTAGTTAGCGATGAACCATTTGCACTCAGTAATAAACTGACTATTAATATCACCATTAGTCTGGGCACAGCTAGTCTGCAAGCTGATGATGATGAACAAGGAGAGAGTCTGCTGAATCGTGCCGATCAATGTCTCTTACAGGCTAAAAATGCTGGGCGTAATCGGGTTATTCACTCAAACTACCTATCTCATGTTTCACATTTGAAAGTTGTTTCTTCATAATTTGTCATTTGTCACTTGTCATTTGTCATTAATTCTTCCCCTACTCCCCCACTCCTAACTCAGCATGACAATCTTCCACCGAAGCGCGTTGTCGCATAGCATTAACTAAAGCTTCGTAACTAGACCAATTTTCTTGTAGTAGGGTTTTTGCTTGGAGAGCATGAAACCGCAGTTTCTGTTGATAAACTGATTCAGAAAAGCCCAAAACTGTCAAGACTCCAATCAGTTTGCTTTTATCATCAGATCCACCCTCAGCATTATCAAAAACTAGGGTTTCAGCAGCAATACCAGCCATCCAAACAGTACAGTAGCGGTCTAGCATTTGGGCACTGATTTTACCCACTTCTAATTGAGAAGCTAATTCGCCATCATCAAAGCTAACACCACCTTGCCCAGGTTGCCCCTGTTTCCAGGCTTCCCAAGCGCTGAGTGTGTAGCCGGTAACGGGAATCCCCAGCAAGTAAGCAACCAAAAAATGCCCTGCTTCGTGGTGGACGATGCGATCGCGGTGTTCACTTGAAAAACCAGCAATCCAATCCAAAAAAATAGTACCACCCTTGCCTTGCAAGCTAAAACTATCTAACGTAGCTATGCCTAAGATCGCGAAGGTTGCAAGTGCTGGTACTGCTGGCGACAAATTCAAGAATGGCCCCAGCAGTACCGATAGGGTCATGAGAAAGATAGATATTGCAACTAAATTTAAGGTAGTCTGGCTCATTGAGAGTTTTCTGAAAATCTGCTTAATATTTCTTTATTATGATGCGATCGCACACCTTCTGTATCAAGTGCCTCTACAAATCCCTTGACGACGTAATTTCCCCATGAGAATTTGACTATCAGTGAAGAAATCTTACAAATATGGATATTCTGCATAACAGCAATAAGTAAGCCTGATTCATAGTAAGCGGTTTAAAACCTTTAGATTTTGCCGTTTGCAGATAGACCAAAATAAACGCTGTTAAATATTTTATGTGAAAATTTAAAATCCAGATTTTAGAGGTAAAATTACCTGTTATTGTTCTTAGCTTAAATTGGCACAAAAAGTTATGAAGCCATACCTTCCTCAAAATGATCCTGACCCTACAAAGCGTCAAATATTGCTAGAGAGAAACCAAGGGGAGTATGAATTTGATTACGACTTTTTAGCGCCTATGGCAATGCTAAAAAATGTACCTTCTATAGAAAACTTTTCAACTAAGTATATTGCTGAACGGACATTAGAGACAGCAGAACTGCCTATAAATATGTTAGCCGTTAAAACCCGTTCTTTATGGGACCCTTTAGATGAATTGCAAGACTATGAAGACTATTTTCCAGTTTTGCCTAAACCTAATGTCATCAAAACATACCAAACTGATAACTCTTTCTGTGAACAACGGCTTTGTGGTGCAAATCCTTTAGTTTTACGCCGAATTGAGAAAATGCCAGATGGCTTTGCCTTTACAATTTTAGAACTACAAGAGAAGTTTGGTAACTCTATCAACTTAGTAGAAAAACTTGCCAATGGGAATTTATATGTAGCTGATTACAGAGCGCTTACGTTTGTTAAAGGGGGAACTTATGAAAGAGGTAAGAAGTTTTTACCAACCCCTGTAGCATTTTTTTGTTGGCGCAGTTCTGGTTTTAGCGATCGCGGTCAACTCGTACCGATTGCCATCCAAATCAACCCCGCAGATGGCAAACAGAGCCAGCTAATTACGCCTTTTGATGACCCTTTAACCTGGTTTCATGCCAAGCTTTGTGTTCAAATTGCTGATGCTAACCATCATGAAATGAGTAGCCATCTGTGTCGAACTCACTTTGTTATGGAACCCTTTGCTATTGTCACAGCGCGTCAACTAGCCGAGAACCATCCCCTCAACTTATTATTAAAACCCCACTTCCGTTTCATGTTGGCTAATAATGACTTGGCTCGTAAGCGCCTAATTAGTAGAGGTGGGCCTGTTGACGAATTGCTAGCTGGAACTCTGCAAGAGTCATTGCAAATTGTCGTTAACGCATATACAGAATGGAGCTTAGATCAGTTTTCTTTACCTACTGAACTAAAAAATCGGGGTATGGATGATCCAGACAACTTACCTCACTATCCCTATCGAGACGATGGCTTGTTATTGTGGAATGCCATTAAAAAGTTTGTGTCTGAATACTTGCAGATATACTACAAAACTCCCCAAGATTTAGCAGCAGACTTGGAATTACAAAGTTGGGTGCAGGAATTAGTTTCCAAATCAGGCGGACGAGTCAAGGGTATTAGCGACCGCATCGACATATTAGACCAATTAGTTGATATTGCTACTGCGGTTATCTTCACTTGTGGGCCGCAACACGCTGCTGTTAACTATTCACAATATGAATATATGACTTTTATGCCCAATATGCCTCTTGCTGCTTATAAACAAATGACAGCAGAAGGTACTATTCCTGACCGCAAAAGTCTATTATCATTTCTGCCACCGTCAAAGCAAACTGCTGACCAATTATCGATTTTATTTATCCTGTCGGCTTACCGTTATGACAGATTAGGGTACTATGATGATAAATTCTTAGACCCAGAGGCTCAGGATGTTTTAGCTAAATTCCAGCAGGAGTTGAATGAAGCAGAGCGGGAAATTGAGTTGAACAACAAGAGTCGTTTAATAAATTACAACTATCTGAAACCAAGGCTTGTGACTAATAGCATCAGCGTGTAACTTAATATTATTGCAGTTGATTAGACATCTCCAAAAGCTGTCACACTTTTTGGAGATGTTTTTGTTTAGTAATATGCTCGCGGTGTTCACTTGAAAAACCAGCAATCCATTGCTGATCATTAACATTTGAAGGTTTAATTCGGAACGCACAGTTACAACTCCTTCCCGGCACTGTCAGAAATTTATCTACTGCGATCGCCGAATTGTAATAGCCAGGACGCTTGAATTTTTGGAAACTCAAGGGTATTTATTTCGATCAGGGTTCACATATTTGATTGAGCAGTGCTATCGAGAGAATTGAGGATTACTCATGAAGACGCTTTTAAAAGTCATTAAATTTGATGCACGCAGATTCATAGAAAAATTCATGCGCTCACAGTGGGATTGTATATTAGGGATCTAAACACATTGTTTGTCTGTCTCTATCCTAGTTCCAAACTTGTCACAGCAAAGACGCGATCAATAGGTAAATTAGGAATTTCTTGAGTGTACATCCGAGCAGTTTGAAAGACTGGCTCCAATTGGTAACGTTGAACTAGGTTAATTGCTTGTACATTTGCATCGGGTACATCAAAAAACACTGGAGCATGAGGATTTTCTGCAAGCAAGGCTTGAAATAATGCTTCAGCAATCTGTTCGTCATTAGCAAACAGTGGCCCAATCCGAAAACCTGTATGGGCAGGCCGGATAACTCCGTAACCAACAAGATATCCATTTTTGAGAAACCCGAAAGCAGTACTTTCTGGCTGTTCAATCCAATGTCGCAGAAACACTGGACGCTTAGAAGGAAAAAGTTGGCAATCGTAAGCCACCAACTCTTCAAAAGGCATTGTTTTCAGGTCGATGATACCAGCAGGCATAACACCGCCACCCACCCCTTGATAACGAATATTCTTATAAGCGATTTGGAAACCAGACTTTTTGTAGTTATCTTGTTGAGCTACTACACCATCCAAGCCGATGTTACGATCAGCACTGAGATAGTCGATTGCTGTCTTCCAAATTTTCATACCCAACCCCTGCCCACGAAACTGGGGTTTCACAATGTAAAAACCTAGAAAGCCAAAGTGTTGATCGTAAGCGACAGCAGAAATACACCCCACTGGCTCACCATTCAACTCACCCAATAAAAAACCGTTCTTATCAGTTTGATAAAAAGATTCAGCATCATACCTTCCTGGATTCCAACCTTCGCTTGCTGCCCAAGTAATTGCCAAATCAATTTCCGACCTTTTCATTGTGCGGACGATGAAGTTGTCAGGGATCATAATATCTTATGACTATGAGGTTGTTAACTATTTAACTTCGCTTTTGCAAACCCAGCGATAACTCTTAATATTTTTATACTCATCTCTTGTAAAATTATATTCGTTCAGATATAAAATCAATCACTCGAATACGACTGTTCTATTCCCATAGACTAATACACGATTTTGTAAGTGCGATCGCACCGCTCTTGCTAATACAACTCTCTCCAAATCTTTACCTTTTCTCACCAAATCATCAACTTCATCACGGTGACTCACTCGCACTACATCCTGTTCAATAATTGGCCCTGCATCTAAATCAGCAGTAGCATAATGAGCAGTTGCACCAATAATTTTTACCCCACGTTCAAAAGCTCGGTGATAGGGGTTTGCACCGATAAAAGCTGGTAAAAATGAGTGATGAATATTAATAATTTGCGGGAATTGATTAATAAAATCTGCACTAACAATCTGCATATATTTCGCTAATACAACTAAATCTATTTTGTACTGGCGGAGTAATTCTAGTTGTTGGGCTTCTTGTTCTGATTTATTGTCTTTAGTGATGGGAACGTGCTGAAAGTCAATATTAAATTGTTCTGCTACTACCTTTAAATTAGCATGATTACTAATAATTAAAGGGATTTCAGCCACAAATTCTTTAGCACGTTGTCGCCAAATTAAATCAAATAGACAATGGTCTTGCCGACTGACCCAAATAGCAATGCGTGGTACTGTATCAGAAAAACGTATTTCCCACTTAGCACCTAAAGGTTGTGCGATCGCATTAAATGCAGGGGCAATAAATTCTCGCGGCAAATTAAACCCCTCTAGCTGCCATTCAATACGGGTGAGAAATAAGCCAGCAGCAAAGTCTGTATGCTGATCTGCATGGATAATATTACCACCGTTAGAATAGATAAAATTGGCAAATTTCGCCACTAGTCCCCGTTGATCTGGGCAGGAAATCAGCAATGTTGCTGTGGGATTTGTCATCATAATATCGCCAGATTTTGAATTAATTATTTACTGTTTGTCGGAGTCGGTTTAGGAATGGTGAGCGGAGGAAGTTTCTGACTATTGTCTACAGGTTGCTTCCACTCTGATAATTCCCGATTCACGGCATTTGCAAAATCTGTAGATACCAACAGCACGTTTATATTTCCATTGGGTTTAGCAGCAGGGTCTGTTTGAGCATATAAAAAACGTCCGTTAAAGTTAGATTTACCCAAAATCAACTGATGGTTTTGCCGATTTTTTAGGGTGATATTGATGGTTGCTGGGGGTTCATCTAAAGCAAATTGCCCAAGCTCTTTTGGTGGAGTTGATAAGGTGCGATCGCTCTTACCTTTGACCAACAAATCCATCAAATAAGAAACAATAGCGTCATTTGCTGGGCCAGATACTGGAGATTTGATTAACCACTTGGGGTTACTACTAGATTCAGGATTACGTTCCAGGTTCAGGGTGAGTTTTTTTGTTTTAACTGTTAGAGATTGCACATCATCGGCGGCAAAAGAGAAAATTTGCTTATTTTCCTCTTTGGTTTCTTCTCGCACAGTCGCACCCCGAATTTCAGAGAAGTAAACAAAACCACCTAAACCCAGCGCTAGCAGTATCAAAATTAAAGTCGTTCTCGGCAATTTCATTTTTTAGTCATTGGTCATTGGTCATTTGTCATTTGTCATTTGTCATTTGTCATTGGTCATTGGGCATAGAAAAAACTCTTCTCCAATCTCTACTTGTGACTCCTAACTCCTAACTTACTTCTTACCGTCGTTTCCACCAAATAATAACTGCGATCGCAAACCCAATTAAAGGTAAAACCAAAAGAGATGACAATATTAAAAGATTGCCTTGTGTGGTTGTCAGGGTTATCCGACGGTTTTTCGGTTCTTTGGGGCGAATGGAAAGGGGTTGCTGATCCTGTTGACTCAACCAAGTAACTGAGTTGAGGAATACATCTCCATTTAATTGCTGTTGAAACAAGCCATCGGTGGCGAAATCAGAATTTCCTAAAACTACTAACCTTGACTCGGTGGCTGTTTGCGATGAAGGATTGGGAGTAGGGGAGGCAGGAGAGGCTGGCGTTGCAGGGGGAGTGGGAGAAGCTTTGCTTTGGGTAGTTGGTGATGGTAGGGGCGAAGGTTTCGGTGCAGGTTGAGGAGTTGAAGCAGATTTAGCTGCTTGTTTTCTTGTTAAGGCTACGCCCAAGGTTAGAGGCCCTTTTAGGTCTTTATCTGCATTAAACTCCAATTTTTCGCTTTGAAGGTCGCTTTCTGCCCAGCTATTGGGATAGGGTTTGGTTCGTAGTAATGGAGTAGCCTGAACACCAGGTACAGAGATAATTTCCAGTGGTCGGGCAATCGGATAAAAAGAATTGCCGTTACCGAAATCTTTGGTAATTGGATGTTGCCCGTATTCTGTGACTAAGGGTGCAGCAGGGCCAAGTCCCACGACGCTTTCGCCAGAGACATCAACTGCTAAACGATTATCCAAACGAACACCCCACTCTTGTAACAAGCTGTTAAGTTTGGGATCGGTATTAGGATCAATCATCAGCAGTAAGTTACCGCCGCGATTAAGATACTCTTGCAAAGCTTTGACTTCGCCTTCAAATAGCCCTCGCTTGGGGCCAGCCACTATCACAACAGACGCATCTTGAGGAACTTTGGAAGTTTCTCCTAAATTCAGTGGTGATGTTGTGAAGTTTTTGTCGCCTAATCCTTGAACTGCTTGTGATATTGCATCTTTACCAGCCGAAAGTTGGCGTTCGCCATGACCTTGGAGTAAGTAAACTTTGGCTGTGGTTGAATTTGTTAGTTGTTGCAGGCGACTAGTTAATCTGATTTCTGACAACCGCTCATTTTGATTTACTGTTTGTACTAATTGCCGTTTATTACCAGATTCTAAATAAACTTCCCCGTAATCTTTAACGCCAAACTTTTCTGCAAGTCCTGGTCTAGTTTGGGGGTCGATGTACTCATATTTAAATTTTGAGCTTTGCCGTTGATAATTTTCTAGTAATTCTCGGTCTTGGGGATTTTGGTTAACATCAAACACCCACACCTTAACTGGTTGAGGTAAAACACTCACCAATTCTCGTGACTGGGGCGCAAGGGTAAACAATTGGCTTTCTGTTAAGTCTGATCGCAAGTGGTAGCGAGTCCCCAAAAAGTTAATCAATCCCAAAATTGCCAATACTGCTAGAGTTGCTACTACAGCATTAGTCCCGGCTTGGGTAGAACGACGTTTCCACCAGTTAGTCTCATAGCTTTGCCATATTATCCCTAACCCACTGATTACAACTCCCGCAATCAGAAATACTAATGGAATTAGCCCCCAATGTTCAGAAACTAACCCAGCTGTTAAGCCGACAGCAATTAGGAATGGGCCCAACCAAAATAGATATTTCCACAGTTTCTTCTTTGCAACTATCTTCATAATTTGTCATTTGTCATTGGTCATTTGTCAAATGACTACTGCCTTTGAAAGCGCAGTGCATCAATTGATTGAGCGGTGAGAAAGATGCCAAAAAAAATGTAACTAGCAAATAAAATTAAGGCACTTGTATCAAAAATCCCTTGAGTTAAGGTGTTGTAATGTTTCAACAATGATAAATAACCTAAAGCTTCACCCACTGGACCAGGGACAATTTTGGCGATTAAATCAATCAATAACAATAATAAAATTACTGCAAATGTAAGGACGGCAGACAAAATTGTGCTGTCTGTTAAAGAAGAAATAAACATTCCTACAGATAAGATTGCTGCTGCTAGTAAGATTAATCCAAAATGACCCAACAAGGGAATTGAAAGCGCCATTGGTGGATTTGATCCACTAATGGCGATCGCTTCAAACACTAGCATGGGTACAACCATTGTGATAAAAAATGTTAGCACGCCTAATAACTTACCTACTGCTACTGCCCAATTGGTGATTGGTGACGTGGCTAATAGTTCTAAAGTGCCGCGCTTGCGTTCTTCGGCATAGAGTCCCATTGAGAGTATTGGCAAGATAAACAACAATAGCCACCCCATACGATCCAAAAATGCTCGGACAAATTCGTAGGGGACATCTATCGGTGGTGTTGGTACTCCTAGTTGTTGACCTTGTGCATCTATTGCGGCGACTCCTACCAAAATGCCATCTGGCCCTAGCAAAATCATCACGAAAAATAACCCGGCGATGAACCAAAATATGCCTGCGATCGCGTAAGCCAAAGGTGATACAAAATAACTCTGTAACTCTCGGCGATAAATGGCAATAATATTACTTAGCACTACACCCATTTACGCTGCCTCTCCTTCGTTGTCTGCTGCTAAGTCTACCTCAGTCTCGAAATTCTTTTCTTCTGTGGTCAGTTGCAAGAACACATCTTCTAAGGTGGCGTTAACTCGCTTCAGTTCATGCAAACCAAAGCCTGCACGCACCAAGGTTGCAACAATATCCTTTCCTGGTTCTTTTCCCGGTTGCGATATCACCCGCAGATAAGCGCGATTTGCCTGTGGGTGATGACCTCCGGCGGTGGGAATTGATTCTATCAGACTCACACCCGCGACATTTTGCAATACCTGTTTCGCTAGGGCAGCTTCTCCTTCTATTTCCAACTCATACCCGGAACCGCCTGTCAACTGAGTCATCAGATTTTCTGGGGTGTTAGTTGCCACAACTTTGCCGCGATTAATAATAGCGACACGGCTACAAGTCATGCTCACTTCTGGCAGAATGTGCGTCGAAAGAATAATTGTATGAGTCCCAGCGAGGCTTTTAATTAAATTCCGCACCTCAATTATTTGTCGAGGATCGAGTCCAACGGTGGGTTCATCTAAAATGATCGCTGGTGGATCGTGGACGATCGCTTGAGCAATTCCTACACGTTGGCGATATCCTTTAGAGAGTTTGCGAATAATTACCCGCCGCTTATCTTCTAAGTTGCAGCGTTTGATAGCGGCTGTTACCTTGTTGGGGCGATCGCCTGCTGGAACTCCCTTTATTTGGGCAACAAAATGCAAAAATCCCTCCACAGTCATATCTGGATATAACGGCGGTGTTTCGGGTAAATAACCAATGCGTTGGCGTACAGCCAGGGAATTTTCATGGACATCATAGCCAGCAATGCGGGCATTACCATTTGTTGCCGGTAAATAACCCGCCAGAATCCTCATGGTTGTAGTTTTACCAGCACCATTGGGGCCCAGAAGCCCTAAAATCTCCCCAGGTTCGACGCTAAAAGTTACATCAGTAATCGCTGGGGTGGAACCGTATATTTTACTCAGATGTTCAACTTCGATCATAAAATCTTATACACAATATCAATTCTTTCAGCCTTTTACTTCCTTAGAAATGCCAAAATACCCTGGTTTCTGTATTTGAACACAAATTATTAGCATAATTGCGTACTCAGCAATTATGTTCAACTCTGGGAGCGAGAATCTACCTCTATTATGTCTAAACTAAATAACTCGCACCTGCCTAAAGGGTGAAGTGGGAGCTTTCGGAAGTCTGTCTTTTTTAGATAATCATTATCATAAAAATTATTGTTAAAAATAATTCTGAAGACACATACTCTATACCCAGACTTAAGCTAAATTTAATCTATTGTTAACCTATTCACTTGATCTAGCTATTGGGTAATCAAGTAAATGACTAAAAATATTAGTAATTGTGAAAAATTAAATATTGTCCAGAAAGTATCTCCTAATTTAATCTCTACAGAACAAAGCAACTAAGATGGCACAGTCAACGAAGTTACAGCCTCCAGCTGGGTTGCAAATAGTTCATGTCACTACTGGACGCGTGCGACTCCGCACCACTGACAGTAGTCTTAACTCGATATTAGACAGCATAGCCCAAGATTTACGCTCCTTAGAGGGTGTGAGGGAAGTTACTGTGAATGAGCAAACTGGCAGTCTGGTAATTAATTTTGATGAAGATAAGCTGTCATTACCGCAAATTTTGGCGTTAAGATCAGATATTGACATTCAACAGCCGCAAGCTTCATCTGATTCACCTCACAAAACCGATCCCTTTGCAGCTTGGAAATCACCTTCATTTTGGAAAGAGCAGGGTATTTCCTTAATTCCGATGATGACAGGCTTGGCGGTAACAGGAGGGTTAGGAATTCATGGCTGGGTATCGATTCCAGTTTATGTGATTGCGGCGGATGCAACCCGTGGTGTAATTGGTTATCTTGGCTCTCAAGTTCCGACATTAGAAAAAAACAACGGCAATAATACCAGTTCTGCGATATCGCAATTATCAAAAGAGGAACGCCAATCTAGTGCCCAACAAGAAGAATTAACAAATAATCTTGAGAAAACTAGCAAAGTGGCAACACCTGCAAAGATTGACTACAACGTCATCCATGCAATTAGTGGACGTATTCGCTTCCATATACCAAAAATCGCTCAAGATCGAGCTTATGGGCGGCGACTTGAGAGAATAGTAAAAACCGATGCTGAAGTTACAAGTGTGCGGATGAATTTTGATGCAGCATCGATCGCGATCGCTTATCAGTCTCGTGAGATTCCATTATCTTATTGGGTGAGTTTGATGGAATTAGCGTTGGAGACAAACCCACCAACGCAGCAAATTACAACGCCTAACCAACCTCTCCAAGAAGTTAGTCAGACGAATCAAATTACAGACGCAACAACGTCACATCAAATAAGTTTAAATGTTAGTCAGACTCCTGAAGTTATCAACTCAACAACAGCAAGCGAAATAACTTCAGAGTTATCCAGTCTGTGGACTAACTTAAAACCGCCTGCGATGTTTTTCTCATTAGGCATGATGGCGAACTTACCCTTGGGAACCTAATATACAGTTTCAAATTGCGGAATACTGGAGGGGAATTATGGCTGTTTTAAATTTAGAATCGGTAGCTGATTTAGACAAAAAACCAGAGCGAACAGTCACAGAGAAGATTAATTACCCAGCAACGCCGCCTTCAAGGGTAGTGTATAGCATTATTTGTGCATTTCCTGGACAAGTGGGATTTTGCATTCCTCAGATTAGCGAAGATCCAAAATATGTAGAACGTCTTGTTGCCTTGCTTGCTAATGAGCCTTTGGTAATAGATCGGCAAGTCAATAATACTATGGTAGGGTCAATTGCTATTACCTATAAATCTGATGTAGTGTCAGATGTTGAAATGCGATCGCATTTGGCTAATTTGATTCAGTTGGCTGGTAATCCAGAAGTGGTACTAGCAACTGCAAACCAATTGAAACCATACTCAGCATTAGTGGCAACAGAAGACAGGCAGGATAGAAAGCCAACAATGCAACCACAGAAGCAGAAATCAGCAACATTCTCTTTATCTTCTGCGGATACATCAGTCTCTAAGACTAAAAGCAATTCGGTATCTTCGGCTCATTTTGTAACTCAACAACCAAAAAAACCTGCAAAAGTAGCTTATTGCATTGCTCATGCCATTCCCGGAAGAGTGCGGTTTCGTGTGCCGCGAATTGCCTGCGATCCCAAATATGTCCAACGGTTAGAGGCATTACTCAAATCAGATTCTACAGTTACCAGTGAGCGAGTTAATAGCGCTGCTAAATCAGTTGTCATTACCTATAAAACTGGAATGATGCAGAATTCTCAGAAGCGAGTGCAAAGCTTTTTGTCAGCAGCAATATCTCATCTAGCCAGTCTAATTGAATCTGCCAATGATCCCGCCACAGCCATAAGTTAGCTAACTAATCCAGCAAATGACAAATAACCAAAATGTTGATAGCTAATCAATCTCCCCGGATTGATGGTTAATTTGCTCTATTTACCCCAGCAGAGAGCCTGGATTTTCATCGAAGTGTAACAATTTTGGATTAAACAAAAGTAATGGCAAAAGTAGCACTGCAACTCCCATCACCTCCAAAATCTCAATTCACTGTGTTGGAAGGGAATGGAAAAGCTTCTTTAACTGACACTAATGGACATTCTCGAAGAGAGTTCCCTAATGTTACCTACAGCATTGTCCATACAACTCCGGGAAGGCTGCGGTTTCGCCTACCTCGTTTACGCTGTGATGCCGATTATGCCAAGCGTCTCGAAGTATTGCTAACAGCAGATGCGCTGGTGAAGAATGTCCGTGTCAAGCCTGCGGCAATGTCAGTTGCAGTTACTTATAAATCTGATAAAGTTTCCGATGCGAAGATGCGATCGCACCTTCACGATTTGATTCAGGCTGCAAGTGAAGTAGTCGTTCTCAAAAACTCTGCATCTTTATCGGAAACCAAAAAAGAGAACTCTTGGCCAGGTTTACAACTCTCGGCTGTTGCGACTACTTTAGCAGTGCTGGGAGGCCCGTTAGGATTACCGATCCCGCCTTTGATAGTGGTGCTTCCAATCGCTCTAGCTACACTACCTGTTATGCAACGAGCCTGGGAAGGTATTAGGGGAGAGCAAAAATTGAATATTGACTTTTTGGATTTAATGGCGATCGCTATTACTACCTTCCAAGGGCAATTTCTCACACCATCGCTGATGCTGGGTTTAATTGAAGTAGGCGAAAATATCCGCGATCGCACGGCTCGTTCTTCTGCTCAACAAACTTTAGATTTACTTAGTTCTTTAGGGCAATTTGTCTGGGTGGAACGCAATGGCGAAAAGCAGCAAATTCCCATTCAAGATGTACAGCGTGGCGATACAGTAATTGTTTACCCTGGCGAACAAGTGCCGGTTGATGGTAGCATTTTGCGAGGTAAGGCCCTCCTAGATGAGCAGAAACTAACTGGCGAGTCGATGCCAGTACTGAAGAAAAAGGGACAACCAGTTTTTGCCTCAACGTTGGTACGAGAAGGACGAATTTATATTGTTGCAGAATGGATAGGCAATGATACCCGCGCCGGACAGAGCATTAAGTTAATGCAAGAAGCGCCTGTCCACGATACGCGGATGGAGAATTATGCCACGAAATTTGCTCAAAAAGCTGTTATGCCAACTTTGTTACTTGCTGGGGCAGTATTTACCGCAACCCGCAACCCTTCACGGACAGCCAGCGTTTTAACTCTAGATTTTGCTACAGGTATTCGAGTATCAGTTCCGACAACAGTTTTAGCAGCATTAACTTATGCAGCGCGGCGGGGGATTCTCATCCGTAGTGGACGGGCGTTAGAACAACTAGCAGAAGTTGATACTATAGTTTTTGATAAAACGGGGACACTGACTAAAGGAGAAGTCGATGTTGTGAGTGTGGAAAGTCTCAATCCAGCAACCTCAAGATTGCGGGTGTTGGAATTGGCAGCTGCCGCCGAACAGCGTTTAACTCATCCAGTAGCAGAGGCAATTGTTCGCTATGCCGAAGCAGAGCAAGTGGAAATTTTGCCGCGTACTAAGTGGGACTATCAACTAGGTTTGGGCGTACAAGCTCAGATTGATGGAGAGACAGTTTATGTTGGGAGCGATCGCTTTTTGCGCTCCAGTAGCATTGATACCGAAGCGTTAAATGGTCAACAAAAATCTGCAAATTCAGCGATTTATGTAGCCAGCAACGGGCAACTTCAAGGTATTATTAAATATAGTGATGTTCTCCGTCCCGAAAGCCGGGAAGTCATCACAGCACTTTCGACGGTCGAAGGTGTAGAGATTCACATGTTAACCGGCGATAATAAGCGAACTGCTACTGCTGTTGCTGCTCAACTTGGTATTTTGCCAACGCATACTCACGCCGAAGCTTTTCCAGAACAAAAGGCAACAGTTGTCCGCCAACTACACGAACAAGGAAAGACAGTTGCATTTGTAGGCGATGGGATCAACGATTCGCCAGCTTTAGCCTACGCTGATGTTTCCGTATCCTTTGCCAACAGTTCTGAGATAGCCCGCGAGACAGCAGACTTAGTGTTGATGCAGAATGACTTGCATGGTTTATTAGAAGCGATCGCGATCGCTCGTCAAGCCAAGCAATTGATTCGGCAAAACACAGGACTTGTTGCTGTTCCTAATTTAGCAGCATTAGCGATCGCCGTTTTCTTTGGTCTTAACCCCTTAGCTGCAACAGTAGTCAACAATGGCTCAACCGTAGTTGCCGGAGTCAACGGTTTGCGTCCAATTCTTAAAAGTCGTCAAAATAAAACTCTACCATCGGCAAGATGATGCAACTATGCCGACAAGAGTATCTTAAAAAGCTTTCCCAGATTTCTCAATTAATAGGAGGAAATTGAATATGGCTAAAATTAGTGATTTTGTTGAAGATGCAGGCGCTCCCGGTATTATAGTCGGAATTGGTGCAGTCCTCTTAGCACCTGTTCTGCTGCCCATTGTCGCTGGAGTTGGTAAACCCTTCGTCAAGTCAGTCATCAAAGGCGGAATTGGTCTTTATGAAAGAAGCAAGGGAACCATTGCAGAAATGGGAGAAACTTGGGAAGACATGGTAGCCGAAGCCAGAGCTGAACTCGCTGATGAAAAAGAAACACCCGTATTTGAAGCTAGTGCCACCAATGCGGATAATGTCGCCGATAATGGTGCGTAATTTCATCTGCCCATTAGCAAGTTAAAATCTTTGCCATAGGCAACTTCCAATTACCAAAATATCAAATTAGTAAGGTGCGTTACGGTATTCCACCTAACGCACCTACGAAAATAGCAAAAAAATTGTAGGTTGGGGAGCCACTGCGTTGCGCGGGTTTCCCGCGTTGTAGCAAGTGGCGTTGGAGGCTTTGCCAAAGCCAACATTCTGATATATGTTGGGTTGCGCTCCGCTTCACCCAACCTACGTCTACGTCTCTCTCGCTCCTCTTATTCCTCTGTGTTCTCTGCGTCCTCTGCGGTTCGTTTTTCCTTAATTATTGACAATAACAAACCCACAACAAAGAATCCACCTTCATACAAGTCAAAAAGGCAGTTGTATGTTGACAAATGGTTATAGCACTTACAATAGAATGTCGGAAATTATAGACAAACCCACTTTCAAAACACCACCAAAACCGATATCTACAAAAGTTGTAAGTTCGACTCCCGGAAGATTACGGTTGAGAGTGGCTCATTCTCATCGTCAACCAGAAAAAATGCAAAGCATCGCCAATGCTCTGTTAGCAAATCCTCACATTAATCAAGTTAAAACAAATGTCCGTCATGGCAGTATTGTTATCAATGACGATGGGAAAGATGGCAGTCTAGAAAATGTGCTAGCAACACTTAAAGATTTAGGAATAATTTTTGCTGATGTTACTGAGGGTAACACCGAGGCAGCAGCAGGAGTATCATCTGCGCTTGTTGACTTAAACCAGCGCGTCAAACAGTCAACGCATGGTGATTTTGATCTGCGAATTCTTTTCCCTTTGGGATTAGCTAGTCTTTCGATACGGCAATTATTTAAGAAAGGGTTACAGTTAGAAGTTATTCCTTGGTATGTTTTAGCATGGTATGCTTTTGATAGCTTTATTAAGCTACATGGAACTAGCCAAGAAGAATCAGCAAACAAGTAACCAAAAAGCTTAATTTATCTGCCAAATTTTGATGGTTTTATCAGAACTAGCACTAGCCAAAAATTGACCATCATGGCTAATAGCAATAGAGTTTACTGCCCCTGAGTGTTCTGTGATAGTTTGCAGTAACTCTCCCGTCTGTAAATGCCAAATTTTGATGGTTTTGTCTACGCTACCGCTAAAGAGAATTTCTCCATCAGGACTAACAGCTAAGGATCTTACCTCTTCTAAATGTCCAGTCAAGGTATGTAACACTTTGCCTGTAGTTAAATGCCAAATTTTGATAGTTTTGTCTGCACTAGCGCTAAAGAGAATTTCTCCATCAGGACTGATGATTACTGATTTTACCTCACCGGAATGTCCATTGAGAGTGCGTAATGGATCTCCTGTGTGTGGGTTCCACAGCCTAATTTTGTTGTCAGAACTACCACTAGCAAGGATTGTACCATCGGGGCTGATAGCAGCAGCATTAACTGCGGATGAATGCCAAAGGGTAGAAATGCGTTGGCATAGCCCGCCGTAGGCATCGCCTTTATGCAAATTCCAAATTTTGATTTTATTACTACCACTGGCAAGAATTTGCCCGTCAGGACTGATTGCGATGCAGTTAACCGGTTTTTGATGTCCTAATAGAGTGTGAAGGAGTTTGTCAGAATTGAGATTCCATACTTTGACATTACTTCTGGGGTGTTGACAAATACCAACAGCGAGATAATGTCCATCAGGACTAATCGCAACAGAGGAAATTTTGCCTAAATCTTCTGTGAGAGTGCGAATAAGTTTACCGCTTTTAAGATTCCATACTTTGATGGTTTTATCTGCACAGCCGCTAACTAAAGTTTCACAATCAGGACTAATGGCGACAGATGTCACTTTTTCTGAATGTCCAGTTAGGGTATGGCTGAGAAGGATATGTTGTAATGTTACTTGGTGTTTGAGGTTGGCGATGCGATTTAAAATTTCATCAACATCAGCAATACTCTGAGTATCACCCACCGCGACAAAATATTCTCTTAACTTTTTTACATATTCCTCATCTTTAACGCTGACGGCTGATTGCATTTCCTGAAGCGGGTTAGGAGAATCGTTTGATGATATTTGGCGTAGTTGTAACCATGTACTCACAGAATAATTTAGCTGTTCGTTTGCCCAAGAGCGTAGTTTACCGCCGTAGGCATCGCTTAAATGGCATAAACTCTGGGCTAATTCTAAAGCCAATTCTGGAATCCAGTAAGAGCGCTCATTTTCCAGAGCTTGGTAAACTTGTTTGTAACCAGATGCGATAACCCATACTGATTGTAAATCAAAAGTATCTGACAGCAAACTCGGCAGCAACTCTGGTAGTAGCGGAGGTACACCACGATCAACCAGGTGGTAAATATCTGCTACCCAACCTGCAACCAAACAGTGATAGGTAATCAAAACCTGGCAAAGTTTTTCATAATCCTGACGATTGACTTGATATTGTAAAGATAACTTACTAATATCAATTCCTTTTTCATGCCATTTTTCTACCTTTTCTAAAATTTCTAAATTTATCACATTATCTTTTCCAAGCTGATTAACTTCCTCTAATTTTTCTCCTAATGCTACAAGTTCATCTCTAATTTTCTTCCATTCTAATGCCCGCCTTTTAGCAGATTCTTCCAGAATTTCTCGATAAGGTAAACGAGCAATTGTTTTATAAAAATAATTTTCTTGCCCTAAACCCCAGTAGGCAATCCTAAAATTTAAATAATCTCCATCGTTTTCTGACTCTAAAATCAAACTTGGCTCTGTTTTCAACATTCCAAACAGAGCTTTAATACTTGATTCACTGTGAAAACGCTTACTATCCCAGGCTCCTGCCAATAACTCTGTTGGTCTAAGTTGACTATGTAAAGAGTAATCTTTGTTGAGAAAATCTCTTAATCCTTCAGCTAACATTAACTCAAATTGAAAAATATTTTCATCTCTACGAGCGCCAAATTGGTCAAAATCTACTTGAGGAGGAGCGATAAAAATTTTAAGTGGAGTGTGTCCATAATTGGTGTGGTCTAAAATTTGTGAAGGGTATAATCTTAAGGGCCAGCTATCCAAAATTTTATTGACTTCTGGTAACTTAAGCGCTGTTTCTCGCTCTTGTGCGGCTATTTTTAATCGCGTTTGGTGATTATCGGCTACTAATTGCTGTTGGAAAATTCTTGCTTGTTCAAAATCTTCAACATCGCCGCTTTTTTTATTTGCAGGATTTAGAACTTTGAGTATTTCGGGGATTGCCTCAATCGGTTCATATTTACTCAGTCCTAAACTAGATTTATTTCTATTTTGGACTAGCTCTGCAACAACAGGTGCAAACTCTAGTACCAGTTGAATTAGTAACATTAACCCTTGTTGCATAAACACATACCTAGAAACTAATTGAAGAAAAATTTAAAAGTCATAATCAAGACGCTCTCTACAAGACGCAGTACCATCCGCTTTTTCAGTCAAAATTTAGAATGAATTTTGATTCCTGACTCCTGAATTCTGTTTTGATAAAATAAATAAGTAAGGCTTACATGAAATCAGGGTAATACTGTCATCCAGTAAATTTATACATAGCTTTGATGTTACTACTTGGGAGTATAGTGACTCAACCGTAAGACATGAAACTCCTTATATGTCAATAAAATGTGGTTAAATCCTTGTAAATTAAAATAAACACAGTATTAAAGAAACTTAATCAACTTGATAGCAACGAGAACTAGATTCACTACTGAGATAGATTTTTTCATTCGGAAAAATAGGTATAACTAGAGTAAAGTTAATGCAGTTCAATAAAGCGCTCTCTTAAAACATCAATAGATAAGTTTATCAGCCTGGTTACGTTTTTTATTTTTTGAAATTAAAAATAGTACGATGACTTCTATAAAACGGTCTAACTCTGGCAAAACTGCTAGTAGTAACCTGCGTTTACCACCAAAAGAGGCAACTAAAAGCGTAGCTAAGAAAGCAGCATCATCCCAAAAGATATTCTATAGTATTGTCCATACAATTCCTGGACGAATTCGTTTTCGTATTCCTCTGTTAGGCAGAGATACTGAGTATGCTAATCAACTTAAATTAGCGATGGAATCCGATCCTAGAGTTACAAATGTCCGTGCTAACCCAAAAGCTGCATCCATTGTCATCAATTATAAAGTAGGTACAATTTCAGATAATCAAATGCGCGAGCATCTGCTTAATCTGATTCAAACTGCTCAAGATGTGGTTCTGCCAAAAGAGGTAATGGCAAAATCAATCGTAGGGGCTATCTTTGATGCTCTAATCAACTTAATTGATAATACGCGCAAGATTAACCAAGCACGTAATGTTCTTGTATATCGAAGGTTTAGAATAGATATTTGGGAACGGATGCTTTCTACCTCAAGAAGCATAATTAAGAGGTTAAAATCTGCCATCATGTTTATCTTGCCTAACAAGCGATGGCGATTACAAGGCAATGGCAAAGGGAATTCCCAGCTTTTGAAACTGAAATCTGCCAGCGAACCAAATCTTATGTAGTTGCTAATATAGTAGCTATTAAAATGATTCCTGGTTAAGAGTAATTAGCCGTAAAAAACCGGGATTTTCCATAATTAATGAAAATATTTTTTGCCTAGCTTCAATTCAAGCATTTTATTATCAATAACAAATGGGTATTCCTCGTTGTCAAAAACTTCTTAATCAAACCCATTGGGTTCAAGCAATACATACTGCTGTTAAGGGAAGAGCTAGATATAAAGTAAATGGGCTTTATCATTCGGAAGCTCTCAAAAGATATCTTGAATCGAGATTATTAGAGGATAAAATAATCTTGCAAGCTCGTGCTAATAGTTACACGGGTAATGTGCTGGTTATTTTTCATCCAGACAACAGTTTAAATGCGATCGCATCGCTCATCCAAAAAATTGTCTTAGAGGGTGTTTGAAAAGTTTTAGGGAGTCAAAAATTAAGCAAGTCGCCTCACCATAATACGGATCATGGAAAGGTAG
>NZ_JAAGOG010000364.1:0-3827 GCF_010747425.1 Nostoc sp. UIC 10630 | reverse complement strand
TATAAGTGTTTGTTGTATTTAGTAGATGAATGCGGGGAAGACGCGACAAAGTATTGTTGAATGGTGATTTTATTTAGCAAAAAGAGAGAGGAGCTTGGTTTAAAATCTAGATAATGCTTTACTCCTGCAACTCAGTAAGCTTTTGTTGATATTCTTTGTACTCTCTGTCTTGATGCTGCCAGTATTTCTCAACTGTTATTTTAGCAGCGTTTGCATTATTGTATTCATCTCCACCTTGGCTTAACAATCGCTGTTTGGTTTGCTTTCGTAAGTCAGAAACAACTTTGCTATTAACTTTACGCGTCTTTGACCAATCTAAAATGGGTTTAGGATAGGCACTAATGTCAATGTATTTCCCCTGTTCAATTTCTGGTAAACTGTAGTCCTTTAGTTCTGGTATCCAGTGGTAAATAAAGTCTCCTTGAGGGTCTTTTTCGGCAATATTCTTTGACGGATTATAGATGCGAAAAGTATCGCTAAGTGGATTAGTAACACCAGCTTGCATCTGCCATTGCCAATTATTAATTGCTAAATCTCCATCTACTAAATAGTTCATGTAGTGTTTAGCTCCCTGATGCCATGAAATCCCACAATTGATAGTTAGGAATGTCGCGCACATTGCCCGCATCCGAAAATTCATCCAACCCATTGTTTTGAGTTGTCGCATACTGGCATCAACCAATGGAAAGCCTGTCATTCCTTGTTGCCACGCCTGAAATAATTCTTGTTTTGCTCCTGATAACGCTGATGGGGTATATAGTTGATCAAATTCTGGATAACGGTTAGTGTAAGCAATTTCTGGATGGAAATAGAGCCGCCCAGTAAAACTATCATGCCAACGCAAACGGTCTCGAAATGTTTTGAGGGAAAATTCTGCTTTGGGTTGAGCTTTTAATTCTTCTGCTAAGGCTTTAGTACTTTGGTAAATAGTGCGAGTTGAAATAGTCCCAAAAGTTAAGTGTGGTGATAAATGAGATGTTGCCCCAAGCTGTGAAAGCATTGGGCGAGAAAGTTTCCAATGGTAGCCAGAGTATCTTTTTCTGAGAAAAGAGTCCAGTTGAGCTTGTGCTTGTGTTTCGCCCCCTAGAAAGTAAACTTTCTCTACTGCCCAAAAACGATGGTATTTTTGTTTAAGTTCTTCAAATGTTAGCTGTGGTAGATTGAGTGTGATTTGAGGTGTATTAATACTTGCTGGTGTTTTATATTGAGATTGTCTTTGATAGGTATAGTATTGGTTAAACCACTCGTCACGTTGCTCTGCTGATTGCAGAAAGTTGTTTAGTCCAATGTGGTAATCAAGGTTTAACTGTTTGTAGAAATCAACTATAGTTTTATCGCGGCTGACACCGTACTCTACCTGCACATCACGGCTAAAAAAAAGTTTGGGTTTATATCCTGCAATAATTAATTGCCTAGTCAACGCTTGCACTATGTCTGTAGAATTACCTTCAAATAAGTACAGCCGACTACCTAACTTTTGCAGATTTGAGTCGAGATTTTCCAATGACTCAAACAAGAAGCGGACTCTAGCAGCTCCGACATCAGCCCAGGTATAAAACCAAGGGTCAATAATGAAGAATGGCAGAACTCTTGCGTCATTACCAGATGAAGAGGTGACAATTTCATTGTCAGTTAAACGCAAATCTCGACGAAACCATAGAAGGTGCATAAAGGTGCATAGTTTAATTTACTACTACTATAATACATTTGTACCAACAGGTGATTTTGCTGTCGAAGTTGAGTATTTATAGCAGCCGTAAACTATCCTGACTGCGCTGACTTTACACAGTGTAGCAAACCGAACAAGTAAGTTCTAGTTTTAACGACTTGTGAGCAGTCTGAAAAGTAGGTAACTATAAAGTCAGGTATCAATGTTAATTCTTTCTACTAACTCTTGAACTCTTCAGATTCAAAAATCAACTTTTTGTAATAGTAGATTTGTCAATTTTAGATAGAGAGATATGGAACTGATCAGAAAAATAGAAAAGCCAATTTTGAAAAAGGTATCTGCGACAAACTTATCCCAACAGTTAGAACTAGAAGTTGAAAATATTAAGACTCCAGAAAGAGCATTAGAAGCCAAGCAAAAACTGGAAGAGACTTGTAATAAGCTGGAGTATGGTTCTGACTATTACTATTCTCCAAGACTTGACAATCCTCCAGCGAAAGCAATTGAAAGCTCAGGGTGGCAGGTATCAGATATTTGGCGGGAGATTCGGGTAGATAGTTACTGTGATAGTTGGTAATGTCCAGAGCTAGCAATAATGTCAAGTAGTAACTGAAGCGGCACACCTTGTGGAATATAAAACTGCAAGGGTAGCGGATGTAGGGCAATATTTAAAAGTTAAAAGTTTACATGAGGGCAGATGTGCCCTCATTTTTAAGATAGATATCAGGTAAGTGTGCGTTAGCATTGAATGAGTGGCAACTTGACTGATTTGAAGCTAAATTAAAGAATCGAGGGTAAAATTTGCTCACAGGGCAAAGTTTAATAATTGGGTCATTGATAAGTTGTTTATACAGGATTCGTGGTCAGCAATAAAAGTACTGTCAAACAATTGTATATTGCCGATTGTAGATTTGAGATTGACGATAGCGTAGCGTTAGCGACGTAGGAGCGTCTTTCAGATTTATTCTGCCCACAAGGGGCTGGGCTTGTACTAAAAACAAACAATAAAGCAATCTGCGATCTTCAATCTCCAATCTTCTCGGTCAAAGAAACTGTATACAAGCGGTATAACCCAGAACTAGCTATGTACAAGATTAATATTTACAGGCTTTAAAAGTATGGCTAAGGTAACAATTTCAATTGGGCTAACTGATACAGAAGTCAAAGCTTTATCGGCAATGCAGATTTCTGAAAATGAGTCATTGAATCATACAGCAACAAGATTGCTCCAGGGAATTCTGGGTCAGACAAAAGCTGGGCTAGCGTTATCTAATGGTGATGAGATTAAAGAAATAGTTAAACAGGAAATAAATGCTTTAGCTGCGTCTACACCTGATGGGGAAGAGATAAAACAGGTGATTAGGCAGGAATTAGCCGAAGCGATCGCTCAGATAAAAGGCTTAATGAATCAGCGTAATGGTGAAGTTGCTCTACCTACACAAGAGGTTGTTTCTGTTGAGCAGCAAGTCCTACCAGATTATTTAGCAATACGCGAAAACGTCCTTTCTAAGTTGAAAACAGGTAAGCAGTCAGCAGCCAAGGCAATTGACGCTTTTATTGAGGAACTGGGTGCTGTCAAGGAGCAACAACAGCCAGCAACGGTGGAATTAGATGTAGCGAGTTAGGATTTTTGTGCTGGCGACTATTAACCAGTCAACTTAATCACGCCTTGGCTGACTAAATGTTCAAGCTGAGAATGATGCTGTGTTTGCTCCCGTAGCAACTTGAGTTGCTCGTAAGTGAGAATGTGTAATCCAGGACGGACAACATAACCTTGAATGGTAATACTTTGTGGCTGCTGGCTATCGATAATACGGTTGTAGGAAATTGAAAGCATATTTACATTCTCAATAGAAGCGCTCCATGCCATACAGGTTTTGTAACTAAAGAGAAGCAAAAGATTAGGTTACGATGGATTTAGACAACAAGGCTGTCAATAGTCGGCATGACTGATACTTTATAGGTTTGTAATATATATCTGGGAGTCAAACGTTATCGCAATTCCAAAACAACTAATAAACTCGCAAATCAAGTCACCCCAAGTTTTCTTGATTGACCATGAGAATAATAATCGTGGTTTAACCGATACCAATGAAGCATTACAGCTAGCCGAAAGCCTAGAGTTAGACCTAGTATTAGTGTCTGAAGGAAAAGAGGC
>NZ_JAAGOG010000363.1:0-3840 GCF_010747425.1 Nostoc sp. UIC 10630 | reverse complement strand
GAATCGGGAATGGGGAATGGGGAGGCAGGGGGAGAATTCGTAACTCCTAACTCTTTACTCAGCACGGGCTAAACCTTAGCTATCCGCTAACGGAACTGTTTTGCCCAATGCCCCTTGCCCCATACCCCATAATCATTACGGTAAACGTAGATCGGATGCGATCGCATATAAGTAAGGTTGAAAAATAGCCAAATTTTCCAGTTGCTCAAACTTACCTGTCTGCGTACCTGGATCAAATGCAGTAGTAATTACGTAAAGTTTACTGCCATCAAAGGCAACATGACCGATATGTTGCTCTTTTACTCCACCTTGTTCCTTGAGTCCGGCGAAGCCATAGCGGATTCCCTGAAGTTTACCAATCGGTACTGGTTGCGGTGGGTAGGCTGAGAAAGTAATCTCTTTTCCATATTGACTCTGACGATCTTTCGCAAATGCAGCATAGTGGTCTGCAACCCAAGCCTTGAGTACTGGTAATACCTGAGTTTGGTATTGGGAACTTTGGTAGTCCACTTGGGAACCACTTGGAATACCGGCTGCTAAGAGTTTTTTTCGGAAATCCTCATTGTTTGTTAGTGGGTAAATGTTAATCTCGACTGTACCCAAACGTTTGCCTTTGGAAGAGACACACAAAAGGGGTGCATTTCCCTCACAAGCGGCAACTTGCCAGTTAGTTGGAGCAGCAGCAGTATTTCCCAGAATTTTCTGCCAGATATTACCCTCATTAGAGTTGGGAAGTTTTACAACAGCAGAGGACTTTATCTCTTTGGGTGGAGAAAATTGGGGAAGAACAAATTTTGCTCCCACTGGTATTGACACCAGCAAAATAGAACCTAGTAATAAATGATAAAGTCTTAACATTTTATTGATTATCCAGAGTCAAGGATGGCAGGCTAACGATATCTACAATACGTTAAACAGGGGGAGGTCGCTTGTATTCCTCTATCTGTGTTTAGCTAACAGTTAGAGTCCGACGAAATTATTTTTTCTGGAAGTCTGCGCCTCCTTTTTTCTCTGCTTCAATTTCTTGACCTCAGACTTTTGTCAGTCAACCAGGCGTTAAATACCTGAAAGCAAGGTATTATTATAGAGAATAATACTAAGTAAAGTTAAGTAAAGTCTAATTATTTCATCTGAGTTGGAAATAAATACCTTTAATCTTAGTAAATAGACTTTATTCAATCGGCGGGATTATCGATTTTAAGTGAAATCGCCATGAACCCTAGTTTTTTGACTGATCAGACTTCAACCACGATCGCTATTGTTGGCGGAGGCTTTAGTGGTTCTCTAGTTGCTACCCACTTATTGAAAACTGCCAGCCAACCTCTCACCATTAAGCTGATTGAGCGCAGTCATCAAATGGGGAAGGGAATTGCCTACAGCACCAATACCAACTGTCATTTGCTGAATGTATCGGCCGGAAACATGAGTGCATTTGCTCACGATCCCGGACATCTGCTGCGTTGGCTTCAGTACAATCGCAACGAATTAGCGTCATTTTTTCCTGAAGAAGTCAATGCTAGTACCTTCATTCCCCGCAAGGTCTATGGTTTATACATTCAGTCGATTTTAGCAGAAGCAGAAGCCACAGCACCTAGTGATGTACGACTAGAACGTTTGACCGATGAGGTCGTGGGGGTACAGCCTGAAGAAAAAGGCACGAGCGTCTCTCTGCGTAGTGGTCGCTGTTTTGCCGCAGATAAAGTTGTGTTGGCGTTGGGAAACTCGCCTTCTACACCACCCGCAATCAAAAGCGCAGACAGCAATAATGAAAGTTATCTGCGGAATGCTTGGTCAGCCGATGCCCTAGCAGACCTCGATCTGGATGCGCCCGTGCTGCTAATTGGTACAGGACTAACGATGGTGGATATGGTTTTATCTCTGCACGATCGCCAACATCGGGGCAAAATTTATGCTATATCTCGACGAGGGTTATTTCCCCAAAAACATCAAGCAGCTAAACCTTATCCTAGCTTTTTGACCCCAGAGACTTCACCAAAAAGTGTGCGCGGCTGGTTGCATCGGCTGCGTGCCGAGGTGGAAGTTGCAGCTGCCCAAGGCTATGATTGGCGATCGGTAATTGATTCTCTGCGTCCCATAATTCAGAAAATTTGGCAAAAACTACCGACTGAGGAACAGCAGCGCTTTTTGCGTCACCTAACAGCCTATTGGGATGTGCATCGTCACCGTATTGCCCCCAAAGTGGCGGATGTTGTCACTGAAATGTTGGATTCTGGTCAACTTAACATTTCCGCCGGACGGATTCGGGAATATCAAGCTTTGCCGGATGGTGTGGCAGTGACTGTATGCCAGCGCAAAACCCATGCTAATACTGTCTTACACGTCCACCGTGTAGTGAATTGTACCGGGGTAGCAGCAGATTATCGCCGATCGCCTCACCCCCTAATTGCTGATTTGCGATCGCAAGGATTAATTCGCCCCAATGCCATCGGCTTAGGATTAGATGCAGATCCCCACGGTGCTTTATATACGGCAGACAGTAATGTTTCGACACTGCTGTATACCTTGGGAACTCCTCGCAAAGGCGACTTGTGGGAAACTATTGCTGTTCCAGAATTACGGGTGCAGGCGCAGGAATTATCTCAAGCGTTATTGCAGTCGCTGCCAGTACGTGTGCGTCCGATTCCCACAATGCTGTTAAATAAGGAAACAGGCGATGGTGGCTCACAAATACCCCAGTCAAGCTTACTATTTCGGCAATTCTTTGACCCTGAAACTAGTAGTTATACTTACCTGATTGCCGATCGACAGACAGGAGATGCTGTTCTAGTTGACCCTGTATTAGAGCAAGTTGACCGCGATTTGCAATCATTAGATGAATTAGGATTAAAGCTACGCTATTGTCTAGAAACTCATCTTCATGCCGATCACATCACAGGGGCAGGCAAACTTAGGCAACAAACAGGCTGTCAGGTGATCGTTCCCCAGAATCCTGCTGTCACGAAAGCCGATCGCTCTCTTGTCGGTGGCGAAATCATCGATGTGGGATCGGTAGCGATCGAAGCAATTTTCACACCAGGTCACAGTGCTAGTCACATAGCATATTTGGTAAACAAAACCCACTTATTAACTGGTGATGCCTTATTTATTCGTGGTTGTGGACGCACAGATTTTCAAGGTGGCGATCCTGGAACCCTATACGATGTGGTGACACAACGCTTATTCACCTTGCCAGATGATACCTTGGTATATCCCGCCCATGATTACAAAGGACGTACAGTTTCCACCATTGGCGAAGAAAAGCGTTTTAATCCTAGATTTAACGATTCCTACGGAGCGCTGCGCGAACGCAGCCGTAGTCAATTCATTACAATCATGAATAATCTCAAATTGAGTTATCCTCAAAAGATGAATGCAACAGTACCGGCCAATGAATACTGTGGTGATTTTATCCCCCAAGATAGCTTAAGCCCGGCCATGAGTCTGGCTACAGATGAAGAAAAGAAACAAATAGAAATCACAGTTATGACTAATACGGAAATCTACAATGATTACTTTGCTATGTATATCTAGAACCAACAAGAGTTCTGTGAAGCTGGGATAAGGCTTTTTCAGCAGCTTGATGACTACAGGCTGTTGGTCAGTCTCTTTATATCCGCGATAAACCAGGGTTCTTGAACCATTGTAAAGTTGTTCGCTAATTTGATATCCCGCTCATGGTTTCAGCTTTTAGTATTTTCCGATGAACTCCCGTAATTCTTAGAGAGGTATCTAGTAAATACCTCCTCTGTTGCTAACTTAAATTAAAAGCGCCCTCCCGAAGTGGGAGAGCGCTTTCTTATTTAGCTAATTGAGTTAATGCTTGAGAATTAACCGTTGATA